>CAKZUU010000246.1 GCA_937922175.1 uncultured Gemmataceae bacterium | reverse complement strand
ACGTGCTCGTACCATTCCCGCCATCGCATGAGCCGCATTCGAGAAAATCGCCCGGCTGATCCGGTTGAGGCCACTGATGTCCACCACTGACGGCATCATCACGATGTCGCGCACCCCGACGAAATGTTGCACCTGGCCGCTCGCCAGGGTGCTGACCATCAATTTGGGAAGACCGAAGGGCAAAGCTCGCATCGCCGTGGTCGCGATGGTCGTTCCTGCCGAGCCACCCAAGCCAAACACCCCGTCGATTCGACCCGCTCGATGGAGACCGACCGCGAGCTTCGCCGCCCCGCGTGCGGCGGCCTCGATCGCCTGCCCCCGATCGGCGATTTCACGCTGCCGCTGCCAGGAGGTACCGGCCGCAAGAAACACCTCCTCGCGAGGAATCTCAGCGGTCAGCGCGGGCGCTCCCATGACACTCGCATCCATGACCAACACATCGATTCCCATCGAGCGCAGGGTGTCCCGCACAAACGCCACCTCGTCTCCTTTGGTGTCCAATGTGCCGATCAAAAGAACTGCCACGATCCGACCCTCTTTCGTCGTCTCATCGGGAGCCTATGTTAGAATCGTCAGGTTTCTGCCGTCAAAAGGCAATCTTGGAACTTTAAGCGAAGCACGCCGACATGACGACCTTCACACGCGAGCAAATCCTGGAACGCCTGCAAGCCCAAGTGGCCGCAGGCCGACCCATCATTGGTGGTGGAGCCGGAACGGGACTCTCCGCCAAATCGGCCGAGGCGGGCGGCATCGACCTGCTCATCATCTACAATTCCGGGCGATTCCGCATGGCAGGGCGAGGCAGCCTCTGCGGGATGATGCCCTATGGCGATGCCAACCAGATCGTGATGGAAATGGCGCGTGAGGTCCTTCCCATTGTGCAACACACACCGGTGCTCGCCGGCGTCTGCGGTACCGATCCGTTCCGTGTCATGAAGTTGTTCCTCCAGCAAGTGCAGGCGGCGGGCTTCAGTGGCGTGCAAAACTTTCCGACCGTCGGACTCATCGACGGCGTGTTTCGCCAGAACCTCGAAGAGACGGGCATCAGCTTCGGTCGGGAAGTTGATATGATTCGAGAAGCGCACGAACTGGGGCTGCTGACGACGCCCTACGCCTTCAACGAAGACGAAGCCGCCGCGATGGCCCGAGCTGGTGCGGACATCTTGATCCCGCATATGGGGTTGACCACCAAAGGCACCATCGGCGCGAAAACAGCGTTGAGCCTGGAGGAATGTGTCGTGCGCATCCAAGCGATGCACGACGCCGCCCGGCGGGTCAAGAAAGATATTTTCGTCCTTTGTCACGGCGGTCCGATTTCCGAGCCTGAGGATGCGCAATTCATTCTGGACCATACTGAGGGAATTGTCGGTTTCTACGGTGCTTCGAGCATCGAGAGGTTGCCGACCGAGACCGCGATCACGACGTGCACCCAACGATTTAAATCGTTGCTCCTGGGATGATCCCCTCGGGCCAATCGTCACCCTGGATGGGAACGCGAAGAAGCCCGGGCAAACTCCGGAACCATGTGAGTTGCCGACGAGCGAATTGCCGACTGCGGCGCTGGATCAGTTCTCGCGCGATTTCCAAACGGATGCGCCCCTCGACGACATCGCGCATCTCGGCATAACCAAGGGCTTGACGGGCCTCGCGGCTCATCGGCTGAGGCAACTCAAGCAATCGACGAACCTCGTCTACCCACCCCGAGCGAATCATTTGGTCCACTCGAGCGTTGATCCGTCGATCTAATTCGTCACGAGGGCGATCCAACCACCAGCAGCGGAGGAACGCCCCTTTCGGTGACCGCTGCCATTCGCGCTGCCATTCACTCAGGGGCTTGCCGGTCAATTCCCAAACCTCTAAAGCCCGAACCAGACGTCGCATATCGTTGGGATGCAGTCGGCGAGCACTCACGGGATCCACAGTCTGCAAGCGCCGGTGGAGCACCTCAGGACCTTCCTGAAGCCCAAGTCGCTCCAGACGATCGCGAATCTGTCGGTCTGCGGGGGGCCCCTCGAACAGACCGAAAAGAAGAGCCTTCAGATAAAGGGGTGTTCCGCCCACGAAAATGATCTGCTTTCCGCGGCGGTCGATGTCACGAGAGCAGGCGATGGCACGCTCCAACCACCAAGCCACATTCGCCGATTCCCACGGATCAAGTTCATCCACCAAATGATGCACGACCCGGCGTCGCTGTTCGGAAGAGGGCTTCGCGGTGCCGATATCCATACCCCGGTACACCGTCATCGAGTCCATGCTAATGATTTCGCCCTGGTAGCGTTCCGCCAGGTACATGGCGTACTCGGACTTGCCGCTCGCGGTGGCTCCGGTGATGACCCACGCCGGCCGAGATAGGCCGATTTCCGCTAACAGCATCCGCCTCGATCCCCCGACTCCCAACGGCCTAGTCGATACACTGACGTATGTTAACACGAAGAAACGGTACTCCCAGGGATCCCCTGTGCCCGAATTTCATGCACTGGCCGATTTTCGCTGCGAGCCCCAGGTGGTTTTCGATTTTTTGATCCGTCCAGCCAACGTCGTTCAACTGTCGCCTCCGGATTTTCACGTCCGACTGATCGAGGGGCCAACCGTCGTCCGACTCGGCTCCACGGTGACAGTGGAAGCCAGAAATTTCGGCCTGCGTCAGCGGTTTTCGGTTCGGATCATCGAATGGGAAGAGAACCATCTGCTGACCGACGAGCAGATTGATGGTCCCTTTCGTTACTACCGACACACTCGGCAGATGGAGCGGACCGCCTCGGGATGTCGGCTGATTGAAGTGGTCGATTTCACTCCGCCGGGCGGAATGATGGGGATGCTGTTGACCGCGGATCGATTGCAGCAGTATCTGGCCGATCTGCATCAGCATCGGGTGTCCGTGATGCGCACGCTGTTGGAAAACCCGGGGAAAACGTGATGGCGACCTGGTGGTTGGACGAGGAAATCGAGGTCCTCCGGCCGAATTTGCCGAGAGGACGCTTTCGTGGTGTGCTGTTCGATTTCGACGGCACGTTGTCACTGATCCGCGAGGGTTGGCCGCAAGTGATGATCCCCATGATGGTGGAGAAGCTGCGTGCGACCGGGACGGGCGAAACCGACGAACAACTGCGTGCGGTCGTCGAGGACTTCGTGATGCGGCTGAACGGCCGACAGACGATCTATCAAATGATCCAATTAGCTGAAGAAATCCGGAAACGCGGTGCCACGCCGAAAGATCCCTTGGTATACAAGCACGAATATCACGACCGCCTGATGGAGCGTATTCGCTGCCGTCTCGACGCTCTCGAGTCGGGTCAGGCGACCGCTGAAGATTGGACAGTGCCCGGCTCTCACGCCCTGTTGGAAAACCTTCGACGTCGAGGCATGACGCTCTACCTCGCGAGCGGTACCGATTTGAAATACGTGCAACACGAGGCAAAACTACTGAGGCTCTCCGAATTCTTTGGCCCCCACATTTACGGTGCGTTGGACGATTATCAAAATTTTTCCAAACGAATGATTGTGGAAAAAATCCTGCGGACCAACTGCCTCAGTGGCGAGGAATTACTGGGATTTGGCGACGGTTTCGTCGAGATCGAGGAAATCCGCCGAGCTGGCGGAGTCGCGGTGGCAGTCGCGAGTGACGAGGTTGCCCGCCAGGGCATCAACCAGTGGAAGCGCCGTCGTCTGATCGACGCTGGTGCCGACGTCGTCATTCCCGAATATCGTCGTCATCCTCGATTGCTCAGTTGGTTGTTCGCCGAGACTTGAACATGCCCTTCCCGCTGTTTGATCGCTCCCGACTTCGCATTCAACCGCTGTCCGCTCGAACTCACGATCTGACGCTCGAGCGTTTTTTGCCGCTCGATGACCAGCGGCCAGCGTTCACCCATCCCGCTTTGCCGATCTTGGGGCAACGATTGATCGAGGCTCAGAATCGGAACGCAGCTCGCCTCCTGCTCATGGGCGCGCACGTGCTGCGAGCGGGGGTGTCACGACACCTAATCGACATGATGCAGCGCGGCTGGATCGATCACATCGCCATGAATGGTGCCGGTCCCATCCACGATTGGGAGTTAGCGCTGATCGGCGCGACGACCGAGAGTGTGGCAAGGTATGTCTCGTCCGGCGAATTCGGTCTGTGGCATGAAACGGGAAAAATCAACGATGCGATTCGCCACGGTGCGTCGCAAGGATTAGGGCTTGGCGAATCGATTGGCCGTGCGATCCTCGACGGTGAATTTCCTCACAAGGACATCAGCGTTCTCGCCGCAGCAGTACGATTCCATATCCCGGTGACGGTCCACGTCGGTATTGGTTATGACATCATCCATGAACATCCCAATTGCGACGGGGCCGCTCTGGGCGCCACAAGTTATCGAGATTTTCTCGTTTTGGCCCAAACCATCACCCGATTGGAAGGAGGCGTCGCCCTCAATTTCGGCTCCGCCGTCATGGGCCCGGAAGTCTATCTGAAAGCCCTGGCGATGGCCCGGAATGTCGCCCATCAGGAAGGACGCGTCATCCAGCACTTTACAACGGCAGTCTTCGATCTGATCCCCCTCGAAGGCGATCTTCGGCACGAGGCCCCCAAGTCCGACCCCCGATATTACTATCGTCCCTGGAAGACCATCCTGGCACGAACCGTAGCTGACGGCGGCGAGAGTTTCTACATCCAAGGCGATCACCGCGAATCCCTTCCGGCGCTTCGATGGGCAACCATGCAAGCGCGAATCGTCCCGTCTTAAGCTGTTCGACCGGCAAGGAGGCCCCGTCGTCGGCCGAGGCGGGAGCGGCCAAGTCGAGTTATGTTCCCCCGGAGTTGTCCCGTGCTTTCCGATCATTGGATTGAATCGATTTTGACCTCCGCTCCGCATATGAGTATCGCCGTCTTGGGCGACTTGTTTCTCGATCGCTACCTCATGTTGGACCCCCGATTGACAGAAACCTCGTTGGAAACTGGAATCGAAGCGTACCAGGTCACCGAGGTACGCTCTCAACCTGGAGCGGCGGGTACGATTATCAATAATCTGGTGGCGCTCGGCGTCGGACGTGTCGTGCCCCTGAGTCTGATAGGGGATGACGGCGAGGGATACGAACTCCGTCAAGCGCTCCTGCGAATGTCTGCCGTCGATTTAACTCACGTCCAAACGACGAATCGGCTTCGGACTCCGACCTACACCAAACCCCTGCTGATTCAGGCTGACGAGCCGCCCAAGGAGTTGAATCGCTTGGACATCAAGAATCGGAAACCAACTCCACCGGAGTTGATCGCGCGACTTCTTCGCGCTGTTGAGCTGGAGTGGGAGCGTAACTCGGCCTGGATCATTCTCGATCAAGTGACAGAGGCCGAATGCGGGGTTGTCACTAGCGTGATTCGACAGCGGATTTCCGAACTGGCGCAACGGAACCCGAAAAAGTTCGTCGTAGCCGATAGTCGAGAACGCATTGCCCTTTTCCGGGACGTCTGCCTGAAGCCAAATCAGCGTGAAGCTGGCGATCTCCACATGTTGCGGAACAATTCGGGGAAAGCCATCTTTCTCACGCGGGGCGAGAAGGGAATTTCCCTTTATCTTCCGGATCTTGCCGACCCAATCGAGATACCGGCTTATCCCGTGTCCGGTCCGATCGATCCGGTTGGAGCCGGCGACAGTGTGAGTGCGGGAATTGCTTGTGCCGTCGCTGCGGGTGCGGACCACCGCACCGCGGCCGCCTTCGGCAATCTGGTAGCCTCCATCACGGTGCAACAACTCGGAACGACCGGCACGGCCAGTCCGCAACAAGTCCGGGACCGATGGCGCCAAATTGAATCGATGGAGAAATGAAAACGCCCGTTTGAACGATGGATCTTGCCAGCCGCACTATTTATCGCGAGAAATTCATTGAAATTTCGCGTGCCGTCTTCTAGCATAACCTTGCAGCCAGCCTTTAAGGTGGATGTGGTTTGTCCCGTAGATTCACAGCCAGCAGGAGGCGGGAAGTGGATCTACCTCGGCATGATGGATTCGTCCGGCAAACCCGCCTGGCGAAGGGATCGTTGGGCGATTCGCCTTGATACATGGAGGCTTGTCCATGTCAATCACGGTGCTGCAACCTTCAATTGCGGACGTGTTAGGTCAAAGTCAACAACCCCTGCTGCGTCGTTTGCACGTCGAAGAAAACGAGAAGGAAGTGGTGCTTGAAGGAACGGTTCCCACGTACTTCCTGAAACAGCTTGCTCAGGAAACGGTTCGCCCGTGTTTGGGAACCCGGCGACTGCTGAATCGGATCGTAGTGAACAATTAAAAGGTTCACCGTTCTTTGTCGCCGAGCAAATGTTTTTCCTCCGACCCAATTCGGGCCGCGATTTTGCGCACGGTGGCTCGCGCCAGTCCTAACCAGCGAGCCGCCCCCAAGCGGTTGCCATGAAGCAATCGGAGGACTTCTCCCACCAAGGCATTTTCAAAAATCTCAGACAACGCCGCGTGCAGGTTCGTCGGCTCCGACGGGGCCGCCGCGGCGACTTTCTCTTGGACCCATTGACGAATCAGTTCCGTCATTCGCTCCGTTGTTGTCGATGTCGTCGCGGTCAACAACGGGGGAGGGAAATGATCGGGGCGGAGAGGTTCACCCCGGGCAACGATCATCGCATGCTCGACGGCATGTCGCAATTCACGCACGTTACCGGCCCATGACCGCTGTTTTAGATATTCCACAGTTTTTTCCGGCAACGGAGGATAGTTCGATGCCATACGTCGGATAAAATGTGACGCCAGCAACACCACATCATCGCCACGCTCGCGCAAGGGTGGCAAACGGAGTTGAAAGCTGTTGAGCCGGTAGTACAGGTCATGGCGGAATTCCCCTCGTTGGACCGCCGTTGGCAAGTCTTGATGCGTGGCCGCAACGACTCGAACGTTCAACGGTTGAGGCTTGGTGCTCCCAACTGGAATCAGTTCCTGAAATTCGAGCACCCGCAGCAGTTTGGCTTGGACTGCGAGGGGAATGTCCGCTAACTCGTCGAGGAATAACGTTCCGCCATTCGCCAAGTTCAACAAGCCGGGACGCGATTCCGCCGCCCCAGTGAACGCTCCCCGCACGTGCCCGAACATTTCACTTTCCACAAGGTTGGGATTCAGTGCGGCGATATGCACCGGAATAAATGGTTGCTCTCGACGGAGGCTGTGCCGATGAATCGCCCGCGCCACCAGTTCCTTTCCCGTGCCGCTTTCCCCTGTGATCAAAACGTTGACTTCAGTGGAGGCGACCAGAGCAATCTGTTTGAAGACCTCTTGCATGGGTGGACTGCGGCCGATCATCTCCTCTCTGATGTCCGACTCATCCACCGTTGGGGAATCACCCCGCCGTCCGCGACTCAACGCCCGCTTGACGATGTCGAATACCTGTGCCAGGTCGAAAGGTTTTGCCAAGTAATCGAAAGCGCCGCCTTCGACAGCTCGCACGGCCGTGGAGAGCCGACCGTGCGCCGTCATCACAACCACCGGGCAGTCAGGCAACAGGGCGCGAAGAGACGCCAGGGCGTCCAAACCGTCCATCCCGGGCAGCCGAACGTCCAGCAGTATCGCATGGGGTCGGAAGTCGCGCGCCTGTCGGATTCCCTCTTCCGCTGCCCCAGCGAGGGCAACCGTCGCCCCGGCTTGTTCAAAAGCTCGGCGTAAGGCCCAGCAGATCGCCTCTTCGTCATCAATGATTAAAATCCGCTTACCTCTCATTCGGGTGTCTCGATCGGCAATTCGATGCGAAAGCGCGTACGCTCATCATGAGTTCGACTCCAGGAAATCCGCCCTCGATGTGCCTCGGCGACTTGGGCGGCAAAAGCCAAGCCCAGCCCGATTCCCCCGGGTTTTGAAGTTACGAACGGCTCGAAAAGACGCTGTTGAATTTCATCGGGGGGACCGGGACCACTATCATCGACATCGATGCCGAGAGTCGAACCCTGGCGATGCACCGTGATTTCGACCCATCCGCCGGGGCCCGCGGCATCGAGGGCGTTGTTAACGATGTTGAGTAGCAGGTGAGTCAGTTGGTGGAAATCGCCCCGAAGACTCAACAAAGCATCGTCCGAAACCCGCCACGAAAGACGAATACCCGCGTGTTGACATCGGGGGCGGACCAATTCGACGGTTTCCTCGATGAGGCGCTTTGCGGGAAATACGTCTTCGCGGATGACGCCGCGCTTCCAATCAAGGAACCGTTGCAGATCCCGCTCGATGCGTCCGAGTTGCCGTTCCGCGACTTGCATCGAGTCGGGGTCATGGCGGCAATGTTGGGCATGAATCTGAAGAGCCAAGCGAGCGCCGGTGGTGGCGTTCCGCAACTGATGTGCCCAACCACTCGTGACTTGACTCAGAAGACGATCGCGCTCCAGGGTGGTGATCGCCTCTTTCATTTGCTGGAGTCGGCTGGCCATGTCGTTGATATGAACGGCTAACCGCCGAATTTCGTCCGGCCCCTGGGGCAAAGCCACCGGGCGGAAATCGCCGTCGGCAATTTGGCGTGTTCGCCGCTCCAACTCGCGTAAGCTCTGGATCGCACTCCGAGCTCCGATCACCATGAGAACAACCGCGGAAACGCCTCCCGCCGCCCCCAGCAGCAACGTGGGTCGGACCGCGTGCCATAACGCCTCTTCCCACAGACTCTCCGGATACAGAATCGAGAGCCGTGCTCGTGCTTGGGGGCTGGGGGGTGTCAGCACCACACTCCGTCGAAGGTAGCGTCGCCCCTGCACCACAACTCGATCCCCCCAGGGTCGAGCGATCGTGAACCACGAAGCCGCCGAATCTGAAACCGGCTGAATATCGCCATCCAGGGTTCCCCGACGAGCCCCGCTGGGTTCTTCAAGGATGAATTCCCCCCCGGAGAGATTTTTCATCTGACGGAGGACCTGATCACTAAGGGGAAACGAGGCGTTTTCGAGGACACGGATGACGCCTTCGATCTGCCGAACCACTCGAAGCCGAGCGGAGTCGGCAGCGCTTTTGGCAGTCCAAATACAGATGGCGACGAAGGCAACCATCAAGATTGCCAACGGCAGAAGGA
This sequence comes from uncultured Gemmataceae bacterium, assembly GCA_937922175.1. Lineage (GTDB taxonomy): Bacteria > Planctomycetota > Planctomycetia > Gemmatales > Gemmataceae > CAKZUU01. The sequence goes on along the minus strand of CAKZUU010000246.1, from coordinate 3,991 downwards.
ATTGGGTTCGGATGCTCCGAATCATACCGACGCTCATCTGGAGGCAGTGTTTGCATTGTACCGATTCTCAAAGGATGGCGCCGAGCGCCCGCACATATAGAATCGGGGGCATGCGGCGGAATCGACTGAAGATTGCCCAGGTGGGGAGATGGATCGTTGCTTGCCTGATCGTCGGAGCGGTAAGCTGGCATTTTGCCCGTTTGCTTCGCCGACCGGAACTTTGGGAGAATCCCCCTTCACTTCGACCCGAGTGGCTGGTGGGTACGGCCGGTGGATATGTCGTGGCATTCGGATTATGGGGGGCGTATTGGTGTCGACTCTTGGCCACGATGAATCAGCCCGTCAAGCCGGGCGCGGCGGTTCGAGCCTATTTCCAAAGCCAACTTGGTAAGTACGTGCCGGGCAAAGCCTTGGCCATCGTGCTTCGCGTCTGGCTGGTTCACGATTCCGGCGTCCGTCCTGCTGTAGCTGCCGTCACCGCCGTCTACGAAACTCTCACGACGATGGCGTCCGGTTGCCTGCTTGCAGTCATTCTTTTTCCCCTCGCCGCCGAGATCCCTTCGCAGCATCGTTGGATGCTGCTGGGCCTGCTCCCGCTAGCCACAGTGCCGATCTTCCCAGCCATCTTCAATCGCTTGGCCCGTCGTGCTGCTCGTCCGTTTCTGGCGCCTCACAGCCCCCCGTTGCCCCAGTTCACATTACCCGATCTTCTTCGAGGATTGGCGCAAACCAGTATCGGATGGCTGTTTCTGGGATTGAGCCTCCGAGCCACATTATTGGGTTTCGGACACGACGGCGTTCCTTGGCTGACGTGCGTAGTCTATGTGGCTTTCGCCTACGTTGCCGGCTTCCTCACCTTGCCCCTGCCCGGCGGCTTGGGAGTTCGCGATGCCTTGTTACAACAATTATTAGCCGCTTCGCTCTCCCAGTCGATGGATCGCCCCGAAGGAGACGCCTTGGCGGCGGTGGTTGCGTTGAGCCTTCGTCTTTGGTGGACTCTGACTGAGTTAACGTTGGCCGGGATGGCATTCCTCAGCGACCGAATGATCCGACAGAAAGTTAGGCTATGATTTCCATCGTGATTCCAGTCTTTAACGAACGTGAGAGTCTACGGCAACTCGTCGACGAGATTCATTCCACAGCTCGCGATCACCATTTGGAAATAGAACTGATCCTCGTGGATGACGGAAGCACGGATGGCTCATGGGAGGCGATCCGCCAGCTCGCCGCGGAGTGTCCCCGTTTGCGCGGCATCCGTTTTCGACGCAACTTCGGCAAATCGGCAGCCCTCGCCGCCGGATTTCAGGTCGTGAGAGGAGATCCGGTTCTCACCCTCGACGCCGATCTACAAGATGATCCTCGCGAAATCCCGAGATTCTTGAACGCCCTGAGCAAGGGGCTGGATGTTGTCAGCGGTTGGAAGCGAATTCGGCACGATCCTTGGCATAAGGTTCTTTCCAGTCGAATCTTCAATTGGGCTGTTCGTCGACTCACCGGAGTTCGACTCCACGATCACAATTGCGGCATGAAATGTTATCGAGCCGAAGTTTTTCGCGAGGTTCGAGTTTACGGCGAACTGCATCGTTACATCCCGGTCCTCGCGGCGGCACGGGGTTTTCGCGTCGGCGAATTGGAGATCCAGCATCGACCACGTCTGCATGGTCGGTCCAAATACGGCCTGGGACGAATCGTGAAAGGCTTCCTCGACTTGCTCACCGTGAAATTTCTCACCAGTTACAGCCATCGGCCGCAACACATCCTGGGCACGATCGGGTTGCTTGCCTTCGTCCTGGGCACGCTCGGAATGACCTATTTGGCAGTCACCTGGATCATCAACGAGTTGCAACCCGGAAGTTATCCGCCATTACATCAGCGGCCGCTGCTGATCTACTCGGTCGCAGGGTTATTACTTGGCTTGCAGATGTTGACGATGGGATTCGTCGCCGAACTTCTTACTGCGCTGACGGCACACGAGCGAGATGAATTCAGCATTGCCGAGACGATCCATGCAGCCAACTCGCATTGATTCCGAATTCGGTTCCCCGAACAACACGACGCGCTCGACGGCGATGACGCTGCTGACGGTCGCGACGTTGGCCTGGGTGGTGGCGCGGATCGGAAATGCGGAGCTTGTGTTGGAACCAAGTCTGCACCGGAATGTTCACGAGACGAGTCCGCCGGCCCCGTCCCGGAATTGGCCCACAACTCGGCCTCAACCCATGCCCACATTTTCCTCGAACGACCGCTCCCGCTGGGCCACGGTCCGCGCCTTGGTGGATCACGGAACGTTCGTGATCGGCGAGGGGACCTTTGATCCCGAACTCCAACGATATCGCGGTGGCGCGGGCTTCGAACGCGGGATCATTGCCGAGGATGGTTGGGGAACCGTCGACAAGATGATGGATCCAAAAACCGGTCGATTCTATTCCACCAAACCGCCGCTCTTGACCTTGCTCGCCGCTATCGAATACGCCGCCTTGAAGTCTCTTCTTGGTTGGTCGATCACCGAACATCCGCACCGAGTTGTCAAAACGATTCTTTTAACGATCAACGCATTTCCTCTGCTTGGTTATCTCTGGCTTTTCCGTCGGTGGGTCGAGCGATATGGGAAAACCGACTGGGGCATTCTGATCACGTTCGCCTCGGGCTGCCTTGGCACATTTCTCACGACGTTCTCGAACACATTAACCAACCATGTACCTGCCGCGGTCGTGACAATGGCGATCATCCATGGGGTTTGGGGGAACGACGAAAAACCGACGCGCGGGCGGCTCATCACGATCGGCCTCTTCCTCGGGTTTTTGGTGTGTCTCGAACTTCCCGCCGCCATTTTCTCCTTGCTGGTGGCGCTCTATTTCATCCATCGGCATGGCAGCCTCGCTTGGCGTTGGACCCTACCGACAGCCGCGTTGCCGATCGTCTTTCTTCTCATCCTCAACCGATCTTCGATTGGCGAATGGCTGCCCGCTTACTCAAAAGTCAGCAGCGAGTGGTATCGGTATCCCGGCAGTCACTGGATGCCCGCGCCACCCGGGCAGGTCAAGAACGGGATCGACTGGGCATGGCTCCATGAATCCCGAGCCGCTTATGTTTTTCATTTCCTGTTCGGACATCATGGCTGGTTTAGTTTGACGCCCATCTGGCTGGGAAGCCTCATGAGTTTCGCCGCGCCTCGGCGAGTCGGCTGGCCGTTTCCGCGATTTCTCTACGCCGTCGCTGTCAGTGTCTCTGTGGTTGTCATTGGTTTTTACTTGATTTGGTCGAATAATTATGGAGGCTGGACCAGTGGCCCGCGCTGGTTGATGTGGCTCACGCCGATTTGGTTACTGGCCTGGCTTCCGGCGGCCGATCGGTTAAGCCATACGAGGGGCGGGCGGGCAATTTCTTTGGCCGTTTTCGCGGTCTCCGTTTTCTCATGTGCTTTCCCTACGTGGAACCCCTGGCGCCACCCCTGGTTGTACCAAGTCATGGAAAGCGCCGGATGGATTCGCTATTAGTTGCAAGAGCATCGCTCTGCCGACTCGATGTCGCTCCTTGGCAGCCGTCCCGGGCGGTCGATCGCCGAGTGCTGTCGGCAGAGCAACGCGAGGCAAAGTGCGAGAGCGGAGTGGAAGGGCATCGCGTCGCCTCCTTGGGGGTTCGGGATTTTGGGTCACAACGGCCCATGTAGATGGCCATGTCTAACGCACCGGCAGCCTACCTGGTTGTGCGACGACCCGACGGATTCGGGGAAGTGTTTCAGTTGCGCAGCGGATCGCGGTGCACGATCGGCCGTGCCATGTCCAATCGCATCGTCCTCAAGGATGACATGTGCAGCCGGGAACACGCCGAAGTTTACTCCCACGACGACCGGTGGTATCTTCGCGATCTGGGCAGTCTCAACGGCACTCGAGTGAACAATCGCTCGATCCGGGACGAGACGGTCTTGACACCCGAAGATGTCATCGAGATTGGCAGCACGCAGTTAGTCTTTGTCGAGAACTTGAGCGAA
>CAKZUU010000245.1 GCA_937922175.1 uncultured Gemmataceae bacterium | reverse complement strand
TAATCCCCGATTCGTATTGTTTCAGGGATTCCTCCAGCGGCAGTCCCCCTTCTTCCAGCCGCCTCACGATCTCTTCCAGACGCGTTACCGCGGACTCGAAGGGGAGATCCTCGGCGGGTTCCCCCAAGGGACGCGGTCGCTCATCGAATGATGCACTCATGAAACGGTCTCTCCCGCAGGACGGATGCTCTCGACACGGCTGATAATGCTTCCCTGCTGCAAAAGAGTGATGAGTTGGTCGCCCGGAACCACTTCCTGGGCCGAGCGTAGAAATTCCGGCCGATCCGCGCGTCGGGTCAGACTGTATCCACGAGCCAGAACACGCAGTGGACTCAGCGACTCGAGCCGCTGCGCGAGGGAATCAAACTCTTTCTGCCGGGTTTGAATGTTGGCTCGGATCGATCGATTCAATCGCTCCGTCAACTCATCAAGTCGCCGCTCCAGATCGTGCAGGCGATCGGTCGGCCGACGCATCACCGGACGATGGGCGTATTGTTGGAGTATTTTCCACCGATCCGCGATCGTTCGTCGGATGGCGTCCGAAAGCCGGTACCGCCACTCCTCCAAGTCACAAAGGATCTCGCTTCGATCGGGGGCAACGACTTCGACGGCATGGCTCGGAGTGGAGGCCCGAACGTCCGCGACTAGGTCCGCAAGGGTCACGTCGATCTCGTGGCCAACGGCACTGACGATCGGGATTCGCGAATGATAGATTGCGTCAGCGACCACTTCCGTGTTAAATGCAGCTAAGTCCTCTGTACTCCCACCACCACGACCGAGGATGATCACGTCAAATAAGCCCTGACCTGCTTGCTGCCAGCGATTGACTTGATGGATGGCTTGAGCGATTTCCTCCGCCGCCCCGTCACCTTGGACGCGTGAATGTCGGACATAAAGTGTCGTTGCTGGCCAACGCTGCTTGAACACTTCGATCATGTCTCGAACGGCCGCACCCGTTGCGCTGGCGATCAGGCAAGCGGATCGAGGGAAGCGGGGCAACCGCTTTTTTCGTTTGACGTCGAAATAACCCAAATTGAACAGTTTCTCCCGGAGCTGTTTCAATGCCAGTTCCGCCGCGCCAATCCCTTTGGGCAGCAGCCGCTCGACGAGCAATTGATATTCGCCACGAGGCGCGTAAACACTGACCTTCCCCAAAGCAACGACTTCCAATCCATTTCGCGGCTCAAAGCCCTTGGGAAGGCGAAGAACTTGATGCCGGTACATCACGCAACGCAGAGCGGCTTGGGTATCGCGGAGAGTGAAATACACGTGTCCGGAAGTCGGGCGTGCCAAGTTCGTGATTTCACCTTCAACCCAAACCTGGAGAAACTCCTCTTCCAGCAGGGAGCGGATGTGCTCGGTGATCTCGCTGACGGTGCAGACCGTCACTCCCTCCGGAAGAGCGAACGATGGACGCGCATCTGCGGACATCAGAATTCGCCTGATCGAGCAGGACACTTGCTTCGGGTCGGCCTCAGAGGGCGGTCCAAGGCAACCCAAACGTTTCAGCCAGGACGTTGTTAGTGACTTTCCCCTCAGCGATGTTCACACCGTGTCGCAGGGCCGAATTCTCTTGAATCGCCTGTGGGAAACCGCGATTCGCCAATTGGCGGATATAGGGCAGCGTCACATTGGTCAGAGCATAGGTGCTGGTTCGACCAACAGCGCCGGGCATGTTGGCCACGCAGTAATGCACGACGTCATCGACGATGTAGGTCGGATGACTGTGAGTCGTCGGTTGAGCGGTCTCGACGCATCCCCCTTGGTCGATGGCGACGTCAATGATGACCGCGCGCGGGATCATGCGTTTCAGATCGTCCCGACTGATCAGACGGGGTGCTCGCGCACCGGGGATGAGGACCGCACCGATGACGAGATCGGACAAGGATAGGCATTGCCGGATATTGTGTCGATCGCTGAACAAGGTGGTGACATTGGGCGGCATGACATCATCCAGATATCGTAGTCGATCGACATTGATGTCGAGAATGAAGACGTTCGCTCCCAAACCTGCGGCCACCTTGGCTGCGTTGGCCCCAACCACTCCCCCACCCAAGATCGTGACGGTCGCCGGCGCGACCCCGGGCACACCGCCGAGCAAGATGCCCCGGCCCTGGAAGGGTCGTTCCAGAAACTTCGCCCCTTCCTGGATGCTCATGCGTCCGGCCACTTCGCTCATCGGTGTGAGCAAGGGAAGGGTCCCCCGCGCGTCGCGGATCGTTTCATAGGCGATGGCAATGATTCCCGACTCCATGATCGCACGGGTCAGCGCTTCGTCGGCAGCAAAGTGGAAATAGGTAAACACGATCTGTCCGCGGCGCAACAGAGGCCACTCCTGTGGGAGAGGCTCTTTCACTTTGACAATCATGTCCGCTGCACGCCAAACATCCGCTGCCGACGCGATGATTTGCGCCCCGTTCTCGGCATATTGTTCATCGCTGATGCCGCTTCCCTGACCCGCCCCGGCTTGAACCAACACCTCATGGCCATCCTCGGTCAACTCTTCGACGCCGGCCGGTGTCATCGCGACCCGATATTCATCCGATTTGATCTCTTTCAGCACGCCGACGATCATGCGCTACTCCTCTTCGAGAATCCCTTCGCTCGCCGACATCAACTCCTGGACGTCGACATCTCGGCTCGTCAGGCGGTGAACGATCCTTCTCGCTTGTTCAGCGATCAATCGACGGCATGAGACGACTTGAGCACCTCGCCATCGGGCCTCGCGGGTGAACTCGGTCTCGGAACCCGGTTGGGTCAAATCGAGCACAACCATCCCCCCCCGCAGGTAATTGGGTTGAACGGGTGGTCGATCCGAGGGTGCGTCGGGATCTTCTCGGCTGACAACGACCACATCGTGCAACGTGGTGTAGATCGCCTCGGGTTGAATCAACCGCCCCCCCAGTTGCTGACACATTCGGGCCGCCTCCTGCCGATCATGGCTTGCAAAAATCAGTCGTGCACCGCCTGCGGAAAGTTCGTGGGCCACCCCCCGCGACAAGGGGGTAATACCCGCGATCATCACGATCGCCCCCTGCAACGATCGACCGCCCTTGTGCAGATGCGCCTGGAGCGCTGCCGCAGCGGCAGGGCCCAGCGTGTGCGCCCCCTGCCAACGCTTCGCCTCCGGCTGCACGAGAAGATCCACGGAACGATCCGTCGCCGCCGAGTCAAATTCCGTGACAACCTCGCGTAGAGCCTGCTGATGTTCTGCATCCACCACTACGCCGACGAGTTTCACCGCCTCGATGATCTTCCGAAAAAGCCGCACGTTTCCCACTTGCAGGGGAAGACAACGATTCGGGAGTTGCAGCAATTCAAAGGCATGATTCAGCGTCGCTATCATCGCCGTCGACCAGCTGCCCAAACCGGTAACACCCAGAAAGGGCGTTTGGCGATGGATCTGGCGGTAATGGTATATCCGCTCCAGCTCGCTAATGGTCGGCTGGCCTGGATAGACCTCCATGCCACGTTCCAGAGCGGCAACCGCAAACGGAGCGCCGATTTTTCGTCCGAGGATCGTCAACATCAAACCGGGTCGACCCAAACCGACGACGACCGTGGGCACCGTCGATTTGGCGAGGATCTTCACCAGGGGCCAAGCCTCCTCCGGAGTGCGGGCGCGACAGGTCAGCTTGATCACATCGGGGTCTTTCTTCTTTGCCTCCTCATAGATGTCAGCGATATCCGGTGGCGCTTCCTCCAAGTTGGTGTAGGCAATCACTCGTTGGCAGGATCCGAAACGTCTGACCTGATCGGCGATATCCCACTCCAATTCGCAATAGTCCGCTTGGGCGACGATCGCTGTTTTCAACAAAACGATGCGTGCCTGTTCCGTCCCTTTCCACGCTCCGCCATCACTGCGACGTCGACAGGAAAAGATGACGGGCTTCCGACGGGCTGACAGTAGTTCCTTGGGGTCCGGATCATGCTCGAACGTATCCAAACGGACTTCGAGAAGATCGGCACCCATCGACGCAGCATTCAGCATATCCGCCAAAGCCAAGCGACGTGATTCTTGAGCGATCGTTATGCAGATCATGTGCAAGACTCGACGTGGAGCGAGCGGTTAGCCCACCATTGTTTTCATCATACCGCGACCGTCGGCATTCGACGATAGCTCGCCGGTTGGCCGTGAGAATTCAAAACGTCGATCACTTCGACCGAGGAGGTATCACGTTCTTGGATCGCTCGATCACTTCTTTCCCAACCCAGGGCCGAAGAACTTCCGGCACGACGACGCTGCCATCCGCCCGTTGATAGTTTTCCAGAAGCGCGACGAGGGTTCGACTGACAGCCACGGCCGTGCCGTTTAAGGTGTGAACGAAGTGCGTTCCCTTCTGACCGGCTTTGCGATAGCGAATCTTCAGCCGACGTGCTTGGAAGTCAGTGCAGTTGGAGGTGCTTGTCACTTCACCATAATCTCCGCCTTGACCACGACCGGGCATCCACGCTTCGAGATCATATTTGCGGTACGCCGGACCTCCTAAGTCTCCCGTGCAGGTGTCGACGACCTGGTACGGCAGCCCGAGACCTTGAAAAATCTCCTCTTCGATCCTCAATAGCTCCAAGTGCAACGACTCGCTTTGATCGGGCGTACAAAACGCGAACATCTCGACTTTCGTGAACTGGTGGACGCGATAGAGCCCCCGTGTATCCCGACCCGGTGCCCCCGCCTCGGTCCGAAAGCAATGGGACAAGCCAACGTATTTTTTGGGCAAGTCCAATTCGTCGAAAATCTGATCCCGATGCATCCCCCCTAACGTAATTTCCGCCGTCCCGATCAGACACAGGTCACTATCTGCGATGGTGTAAACCTGTCGTGTTTCCGCAGGGTCGCGAGGTTGAAAACCAATTCCCTCGAGCACTTCAGCCCGGGCGAGGTCCGGCGTGATGACGGGCGTATAACCCTCGGCGATCAGCTTCTGGAGGGCATACTGGATCAGCGCCAACTCGAGCAGAACCGCTTCGTTCTTCAAAAAATAGAATTTCTGCCCGGATACCGAGGCTCCGGCCTCGAAATCCACCAGATGAAGAGCTTCGGCCAAAGCGACGTGATCCTTCGGCGGAAAATCGAACCGTTTCGGCTCACCCCAGCGACGAATCACTCGATTTCCCGTCGGGTCGATGCTGACGGGAGCCTCCGGGTGCGTCATGTTGGGCAGGGTCAGCAGAGCCACGTGCAGCTCGGCCGCGATCCGATCGAGTTCCTTGCTCAGCCCGGCCACCTGCTCCTTCAATTCGCGTCCCTCGGCGACTAGCGCTTGCTTGTGACTCGGGTCCGCCTCCTTGGGAATGCTCTTCGCGACCTCGTTTTGCCGTTGTTGGAGTTTCTGCAAGTCGTTGACGAGGCGTTTCCGGGCATCGTCTAAGGCGACAACACGATCGACGTCCGCCTTGACACCCCGATTCACCACGTTGGCCCGCACGCGATCCAGGTTCTCGCGGATGAAATGAATGTCCAACATGTGCGAATCCATCCTGGGGAAGAGGCAGCAACGGCCTCAGGTCCGATCGATCACCGGCCAGCCAAAATATCACGGACGCTTCGCCAGCGGAATGTAGGGCTGGTTGCGCTTGCCCACGTATTCTTGTTCCGGACGGAAGATTCGATTATTTTGTAGCTGTTCCAACCAATGCGCCAGCCAGCCGGCCGACCGCGCGATGGCAAAAATCGGGGTGAAAAGATCACTTGGCAAGCCCAACGCTCGATAGACCGTGCCCGAGTAAAAATCGACGTTGGGGTAAACGCCTTTGGGACCGTAGATGGGTTCCGCCACCTTTTCCAACTCCACGGCAACGTCATAAAGAGCGGGACGGCCCGATTCCACGAACACTTTCTCCGCGAGTTGCTGCAACACCGTCGCTCGGGGGTCCTTTACCTTGTAGACACGATGGCCCATCCCCATGATTTTGAATTTCGGATCGGCGGCTCGCTTCTGCTCCAACCAAGGCTTCACGTTCGCCACCGTTCCGATCTCCTCTAACATCTCGAGCGTTTCCTGGTTTGCCCCGCCATGCAGTGGCCCCGTCAATGTCCCGATGGCGGCACTGATGACGGAAAACGGACTCGACAAGGTCGAGGCGGTGACTCGGCCGGAAAACGTCGATGCGTTCATCGAATGCTCGGCATGTAAGATCAAGCAGGCATCGAGCACTTTCCGGACGGCCGGGGTCGGCTCCCGCTCGAACAGCATCCAATAAAAGTTCGCCGCGTGATCTAAATCGTCACGCGGTGGAATCGCGTCATCCCCGACGCGCAAGCGATGGAACGCCGCGACGATCGTTGGCATTTTCGCCAAAATCCGGATCACCGACAGCCAATTGCTCTGCTCGTTCCGCACGTCGCGCGCGGGGTAAAACATCCCCAAGGCGGCCACTCCCGCTTGCAACGCATCCATCGGATGACCGGTCTCCGGGAGAGTCTTGATCAAGTCCCGCAGTTTGTACTTCAGCCGGCGGTGCTGTCGCAGTTGGCCATCAAATTCCGCCAGTTCACGCTGCGTCGGAAGGTCCCCTTTGAGCAACAGCCAAGACACTTCCTCGAAAGAACTCTCCAGGGCCAAGGTCTCCACGGCGATACCGCGGTACTCCAGTCGGGCATTCTTCCCGTCGATGAAGCTGATCGCCGACTTCGCGACCGGCACATCCTCCAGACCGGGCCGAATTTCTAGTTGACTCATGAATTCTCCACGCAACGCGCCTCGTCTGGCGAAGGGCCCACGGCAGGTCTCAACCGTGTTTGAATTACAGCCCAAGTCGAGACTCGGCTAGCGGAAATCCAAGGCTGTTACCGCCATTTTGATCACTTCCCAACGTCCATGGCTTCCGCGACACGACTCACAGCTGAGCCGGATTTTCCTCACGACGCCAAGGGGACGTCCGAGAACCCAGCCGCCGTCCTCTCCCGTCTTCAGAGAGGCGCCCCACGCTTCTCAAAGCAGCCGACGACTCTCCCGATCCAGCGCCTCACGTACAAATCGAATGGCTCGCTCGGCATAAATGTCGAAGTACGCCCAAGTATGCCCTCCCGCTCGGGTCATCAGGTCGCAGCGGTGAGCGATTCCCAGGGCGGTCAGCTTTTCCCGCAGTCGATCACAGCCCCGCCACCAGGGATCCTCGGGATCGGCCGAGAAGAAGATGTGGGGCGGAAAATCATGGGGATTGATATGCATCGGGGCCGTGTCTTGTCGGCACTCTTCCTTGCTGCGATACATTTCGTCAATGGCTAAACCGGACCAGTACAACTCGTGGTACTCGATCGAAGGTCCCAACGCCGCGACGACCGGGAACAGGTGGGGATGCTTGAAAGCAAGGCGTAAGGCCCCCTGACCGCCCATATTCACACCG
>CAKZUU010000244.1 GCA_937922175.1 uncultured Gemmataceae bacterium | reverse complement strand
CAATCCGCGGAGCGCATTCGACGATTCATCATTCCGATCGCCGCTCCCAGCTCGGTCTTGCGGGATCTCTGCCTGGCCGATGGCTATTCCGAAAACGAGATCCTGTCGATTCCGCCGAACCTGGGCAGCCGCTTCAGCATTTTGACCGCCGCTGGCTTGTTACCGGCGGCGACGGCGGGCGGGGACATCAAAGCCCTGCTTCTGGGAGCGGCGGCCATGACGCGCCGTTTCTTCGAGGAGCCATTCGAGCGAAATCCGGTCTTGCAATGGGCGGCTGCTCATCATCTCCTCAGCCACGAGGGCAATAAGTTTATTCGTGTCGCCGCCCTCTGGTCGAGAAGGTTGGCAGGAATCGGGCCCTGGTATGCCCATCTCCTCGCGGAAACATTGGGCAAGCAGGGACGAGGCGTGACCCCTTTGATCCTCTCGCTGCCCCGTGATATTCATTCGCATGGGCAGATGTTGCAAGACGGTCGCCGCGACAAAGTGATCGACCATTTTATAGTTCGCTCACCCCGAAATAACGCCCTGACCGTGGGGATGGCCGAGCGAAACGAGGATGGCTTGAACGCCGGGGCACGGAAAACCTGGCTCGATTTGCAACATGCGGCATACGCAGCCCATACGTCCGCCTTGGCCGACGTCGGCCGACCCATCTGCGAGATCACTCTTCCCATGATCTCCGAACATGTGGTCGGACAGCTGTTGCAAATGTTGATGCTGGCGACAGTCGTCGAAGCCCGCTTAGCCGGTCTGGCGCCCTACGGCGAACCGGGCTTGCTCCCTTATCGCCATCATCTGCGGACCCATTTGGGACTGAATTGACGTTGCCTGCCGCGGTGAGGCTCATCTCAAGTCAAAAGCGAAAAGCCGGTCTGATGTTTCAGCCGGCTCTCGTGACTCATCCCTCGGAAGAAGATTCGAGAGAATCAAGTCAGGCTCAACGGCCCCTCGCCACAATAGTCGGGGTTTCCGAACTTCGGGATGCGATGGCCGAACGAATGAGCTAACGACAACAGCAGGCGGTTGTGAGGCACTTTCGGGAACTTCAGGCTCCGGCCCATCTTGAAACCCAGACCACCTCCCACCAGCACAAAGGGAATGTCGTTCAGAGTGTGGGAATTCCCCTTGCCTAGTTCGTTGGTCCAAACAATGGTCGTGTGGTCCAACAAGCTGCCCTGTCCCCCCGGTTCGGGAGTCTCGGCCAGACGTTGAGTCAGATAGGCGAGTTGCTCACAGAACCAACGGTTGATCCGTGTGAGTTTATCGACCGCACTTTGGTTACTGTCGGGTTCGTGAGACAGTTCGTGGTGACCTTCTTTGATCCCGATCCAACGCATTTTCGCTTGACCGACGGAGTTGGTGTATTGCAACGTCGCCACTCGCGCGAAATCATTGACGAAGCTGTTCACCAAGAGGTCGATCTGCAACTTGGAGATGCGAGGCATGTTGTCGTTTTGCCTCCGAATGCCCGGTTCCGGCTCGGGGATCGAATGTCCCGCTTGGATCTGCGCATCCGAGCGTAATTCCCGCTCCATTTCGCGGACGAAAGTGGTATGTTCGTCTAAAAGGCGGCGGTCTTCGGCGCTAACACTTTTTGCGACCCTGTTGAGGTCATCCTTGATGTCATCCAGAACGCTGGCCAGCAAATCGCGGTCTTTGGCCCGACCGTACAGTTTGTTGAACATCTGATAAGGGTTGTCGATCGGGGTGACAGGTTTGTTGGGACCGGCGTAGACCATCCGTGTCCACGTATCGGCGCGTTCGGGCACCATGACGCCGAACTCCAGCGAGCCAAACCGGGTCCGAGTGGTCGGATCGTTTTGCAGGAAGTTGCGAATCTCCTGATCGATCGACAAACCGCTGGCCCAACCCGCCGGCGTGTCCGACCCGCCCTGGATATTGCCCGGGAACAGTTCCACACCCGTTAGCAAGCAACCGATTCCCCGCATATGGGCGTCGCCGTCGCCGCGGATCTTGTCACAAACGCCATGCAGGAACAGCACCTGGTCGCGCCAAGGGTCCAAGGGCTCAGTGCTTGGCTTCAACTTGAAATTCTCACCAGTCTCATCCGGCCAAAATGTCGGCGGGAACACGCCGTTGGGACTGAACATAATGACCAATCGTTGCTTCCGACGCGACGTTTCACCGGCTCGGAGGGTTGGCAGATTCAGGACGAACGGAACGGCGGCGGCGCTGAGCCCCCAACGGCGGATAAACTCACGTCGTGTGGTGTGGCAAGGCATACGCTTCTCCTGGATTCCTCTGACTCTATCGTATCGAACAATCCAACGCCTTCCCCCCGAAAAAACCCCTTTCACCGCGTGGACCTCGGCTGGGGTTCCGGCACCGTCGTTGCCGTCGTGTCGCGACTTTTCAGGGCGGTAGCTGCCATGATCTCCACCGCCAATTCGCGGATGTTGAAATCTCGAGTCGCGAACGTCTCGCACAACGAATCCAGCGTGTTCGGACCATATGCCCGCACCGCCTGATGTGTCAATTGATGAAACAATTGTTCCACAAAGGCTTGATGTGCCTCGTGGCTCGTCGCAAGAAACTCGGCAAGCTGCCGTGCCCCGACCACGCTGACCTCCCGGCCGTCACGAGTCAGATAGCTGCCCTGGGCATTGATCGGCTTTCCTCGATCGTGCTGCCGGTAGCGCCCCACCGCGTCGAAGTGTTCGAGCGTGAAGCCCAGCGGGTTGATGATGCCGTGACAGGTCATGCAGGCGTTGCCCTGCGTCTGCAACTCGACACGCTCCCGGGTCGACAGATTCGGGTGCAGATCGGGGCTGAGCGGT
>CAKZUU010000243.1 GCA_937922175.1 uncultured Gemmataceae bacterium | reverse complement strand
GGCACCTTTCCCAAGAAACTCGGCGATCAACCATCGCTCGGCCCGTCCTGTTTCGTCGTCGCTGAAGAGACGAGGCATCCGAGATTGCGGATGGTGTTTCCTTGGATTTGCCAACCACGATGCAATAAACTCGCGCGACATTCGCTGATTGCTTCCGGCCAAGGAAGGGCCTGCCCCCCACTCGCTTTCGCGCGGAAGAGTCGGCGCGTGACAAGCGGCACATCCCAACGTTTGTGCGATCGTCCGGCCACGCTCCGCCTGCTCGTCATGACTCAGTGCATCGGACCGTTGCTGCGAGCGGTGGAAAAAACGCCAAGCGGGGATCGGCTCGCACGCAAAGTTTTTACCCTCCCAGGTCAGTTGCACCCGAGCGCTTCGCCCCTCCCTCGACTGGTACCGAATCCGCACCGGGTAGAATCCCGGTTCACGCTGGATCGTCTTTTCGCTCCGTTGGTGAATTGTCGGATCGGTCCCGGAGGCACGAAGCACCGGTTCCCCGGCAATCTCCAGGGTGACATCTCCCCGGAGAAATACGCCCCAGCGAATTTCTTCTTCCTGCCGAATCTGGATGTAACCCGACCACTCCACCTCGAACGGTCCGGGCGCCAAACGCGGATGTCGAGACGAATTGACCAGACATAATGAGGGTTTGGCTTCGATGGCCGACCATCTGGTCGCTCCGGAACGATAGTCGGCGATCAAACCACTTTTGAAAGAATGATCCTCTTTAGAGGGTTCGTCGGCAAACAGGGGCATCGCCAAGGTGAGGGTCATCCCGACCCCCACCCTCCATCGCGCGATCGAATCAGGGTCGAGCAACTTTTTCGTGGTCGGCGTTTGCGTCACCATGAGTCAACGTTCCTTTCCCCGATCGGTGGCGTGGAGCCAAACCGCGAGTGTCATTCTGGGCGGAACATGACCATTCCCAGGGGGGGAATGGTGATCAGAAGAGTGTTGTCTCGACCGTGGGAGGGCAACTTCACGGCTTCGACGCCTCCAAGATTGCCCTGTCCACTACCACCGTAAATCGGGCTGTCGCTGTTCAGGATTTCGACCCAACGTCCGCCCCGGGGAACGCCGACGTGATATTCGTGCCGGGGCACCGGAGTGAAATTACACACGACCAGGACGAAGTCGCCGGCCCGACTCTTGCGGAGAAAACTCACACAACTATTTTCCGAGTCGTTGGCGTCGATCCATTCAAACCCCTCCGGCTCGCAATCCAACTCATGAAGCGCTGGCTCTCGCCGGTACGTGGTGTTCAAATCCTTAACCCAACGTTGGATTCCCTTATGGCTGGAGAACTCCAGGAGATGCCAATCAATGCTCTTGTCATGGTTCCATTCGTCCCATTGTCCAATGTCGCTTCCCATGAAGAGTAGTTTTTTACCCGGCTGCGCGTGCTGATAACCCAAGAGCAAACGAAGATTGGCAAACTTCTGCCAAAGGTCGCCGGGCATTTTGCTGAGCAGCGAACCTTTGCCATGAACGACCTCATCATGACTCAAAGGCAACATGTAGTTTTCGGTAAAGGCATATAGCATGCGGAAGCTCAACAGATTGTGATGATACTTTCGATAGATGGGATCCAGGGCAAGATATTTCAAGGTATCGTGCATCCAGCCCATATCCCATTTCAGGCCAAATCCCAGGCCGCCAAGATACGTCGGCCGACTCACCATTGGCCAGGCGGTGCTCTCCTCCGCGATGGTCATGACATCGGGAAAGGCCCCGTACACTTCCTCATTCAGACGCTTGAGAAAGGCAATTGCCTCAAGATTCTCTCGACCACCAAATCGATTCGGCAACCATTCTCCCGGTTTTCGCGAATAGTCCAGATATAACATGGAAGCAACGGCATCGACTCGCAACCCGTCGATGTGATATTTGTCAAGCCAGAAGATCGCGGAACTAATCAGAAAGTTGGCGACTTCATGTCGGCCATAGTTATAGACAAATGTTCCCCAATCCATGTGCAATCCTTGGCGGGGGTCGGCATGTTCGTAGAGATGCGTGCCGTCAAAATAACCTAATCCGTGGCCATCACGAGGGAAATGAGCCGGAACCCAGTCAAGAATGACGCCGATGCCCCGACGGTGCATGGTATCGACAAACTCCATGAATTCCTGCGGTGTGCCGAAACGGCTCGTCGGGGCGAAGTAGCCCGTTGTTTGATAACCCCAGGAGCCATCGAATGGATGCTCGGTAATCGGCAACAATTCGACGTGGGTGTAGCCCATGTAATGGCAATAGTCAGCCAAAAGAGGGGCCAAATCACGGTACGTCAACCAGCCGTTGTGCTGCGGAACGCGTCGCCATGATCCGAGATGCACCTCATAGACGGAGATGGGTTTGTCCCGCGTTTGGCGAGTCTTCCGCTGGGACATCCACTCCTGGTCCCGCCACTCATAGCCTCGCAAATCCCAGACGATGGAGGCAGTTTTGGGTCGCATCTCGGCGAAGAAGGCAAAGGGATCAGCTTTCTCCGCCGTGTAGTCGCTGTCCCGATTGCGGATGACGTATTTATACAACGCGCCGTGCCCGACACCGGGGACAAATCCCTCCCAGATCCCTGACGATGCGACCGGGTGCAAGGGATTGGCCCCCGGTTTCCAGCCATTGAAATCGCCGATGACCGAAACTTCCCTCGCGTTCGGGGCCCAAACGGCAAACCGCGTCCCTTTGCGGCCGGCCTGCTCGACCAAGTGCGCACCGAGCTTCTCGTAGGCGCGAAAGTGGCTGCCCTCGTTCCACAGATACAGGTCAAAATCGGTCAACGTCGTACTGGACACCTTTGTCTCCTCGATTCACCCGCGTCGATCCACCGACGCTGGAAAAGGTCATTGGCAAGGATACGGACTGGCGGACGTCATGGAACTTCCTGGGACGACGTGTTGCGGTCGAACCACGCGGACCGGCGGCGGTGTGGGTGCGGCGAGGTCGGCGTCGGCCGGGGGGAACGCCTTCTCCGGCGCTGGCCAACCGCTGTGTCAAACTAAGATAACCGAATGATCGACGCGGACCGGCCGGCGGTGATCCTCGCGCCGATGGAAGGTGTGACAGACGCCCCGATG
>CAKZUU010000242.1 GCA_937922175.1 uncultured Gemmataceae bacterium | reverse complement strand
GTCAGCCTTGCTCACTCGCGCTCTGGTGGAAATGACTCGCTTGGGCGTGGCCCTGGGAGCCGATCCAGCCACCTTTCATGGGCTGGCCGGCCTGGGCGACCTGATCACGACGTGCATTAGCCCGCATGGTCGGAATCGGCGGGTGGGCGAACGACTGGGGCGAGGGGAAAAAATCGCCGACATCCTCGCGGACATGTGTCAGGTCGCGGAGGGGGTATGGACGGCCAAGGCAGTGTATCGACGAGCCGCTTCGATGGGAGTCGAAATCCCCATCATGACCGAGGTCTACCGTGTGCTTTACGAGGGGAAATCGCCTCGGGATGCCGTCCATGATTTGATGGCCCGTGGCCCGAAGCGTGAGTGGTGAGAGGCGACCTTTACGAAATGGGCGGGGGGCCCTCAGCCGCCGATCGCGTGCATGGTTCGACTGGGTTTGACGAAGCGTGCGGTGTTGATTTCGTGTCCCTCCCATTTGGACCAGACGGTTCGGCGGATCGCCTCGGCCAAGACCGAAGCTTCGCACACCGGTCGCAACAATGGCTTCAAATCCGTCTCTTCCAGCGCGAACAAGCAATGACGCAACTTGCCATCTGCCGTCAGCCGCAGGCGGTTGCATCGCTGACAAAACGGTCGGGAGACGGAGGCGATCAAGCCGACTCTTCCACGACCGTCGGCATAGTCGAACTCCATCGCCGGGGCGCGGGGGTCGTAGTCGGGGGCGGGGACGAGTGGTGCGATCTCTCGTTCGAGCTTCTCAATGATTTCGTGGGCAAAAAAAACTTTGTCCCGCTCCCAGGGTTCGGCCCCGATCGGCATATATTCGATCAGCCGAAACTCAAAACCGTACTCGCGGCAAAACACGGCCAACGGAATCAGATCGTGCTCAATCAAGCCGCGCACGGCAACAGCGTTGACCTTGATCGGCCGAAAGCCGAGCCTTCGAGCCTCGAACAAGCCGTCGATCGTGGCCTGAAGCCCATCGCGTCGCGTGATTTGCCGAAAGCGATGGGGGTCGAGGGTGTCGAGGCTGATGTTTAGTCGGCGAAGTCCGGCGGCATAAAGAACCGAGGCTTGCTCGGCCAGCAACAAGCCGTTAGTCGTTAGCCCAAGATCGTGAATACCGGGGATCTCGCGCAGAAGGGCAACCAATTTGTGCAGATCCCGGCGCATCAGCGGTTCACCACCGGTCAGCCGGATCTTGTTAATGCCAAGAGGTGCCGCCACTCGGACGAACGTCGCGATTTCTTCGAACGTCAGCAGTTCCCGGCGGTCAATGAAAGTCACCTCTTCGGGCATGCAGTAGACACACCGGAGGTTGCAGCGATCGGTGACACTGATTCGAAGATTGTTATGGACACGACCAAACGTATCGACCAAACGCGCCGACGCGTCACCGCGATCCGTTCGGAGTGAGGAATTGACGAGCGGAAGAGAGAGCGGGACGGAAGCATTCATGCAGGCGTCTCACCAACAGGACGAATCGGAAGCGGACGAGTCCCGGAGGGACTGCGTCTCGGGCTTGCTTCCCTGCGGGTGAACCCATTCAGTTCGACCGTTCACCCAATTCTCGCGCTTCCAGATCGGCACGATTTCCTTCAGACGATCAATTGCGTGCCGGCATGCGTCGAACGCTTGCACGCGGTGGGGACAACTGACGGCGACTGCGACGCTAATTTCGCCGACCTCTAATCGTCCCAACCGATGCACCATCGCGATTGAGCCGATCGGCCAACGCTGTCGAACTTCCTCCTCGATCGCTCGCATCTTTGCTTCGGCCATCGGCGCGAAGGCTTCGTAGTCCAATGCGACGGTCACCTGATCGCCGGTGATGTCGCGGACGGTTCCGAGAAAGGTGACGACGGCTCCGCACCCTGGGCGCCGAACCGCTTCCGTGAGGCGGGCGAAGTCGATCGTGTCATGAGTCAGTTGGATCATGGAACTAAGGTCAGTGTAACTGCCTTTCCAGCCGGGGCAAGGCGACGTGGATGAAGAGGGAGCTCAGCATTGCCAGCACGAGGATGGCCACGAACAAGATCACGAACCGGGGCCCATCAAATTTGGGTCGAGACGGCATTGGCTCGCGAGGCTCGAGACCTATTCGTCGCTTGAGATGGATTTATCGGCAGAATTTGGGATCTCGTTGGGATCGTTCGTCAACCATGAGAGGAAGGGATCGGAGCCACCACTGACGGGTGGGATCAAAGCGATCGTCGCGTCAGGGGGAACAGGATCGTCGTTCGCCGCGTATTCGTTGTCGATGGCCACAGCGGCGTGTTCCAAGAGAGGTGCCAGTTCGGGCCATCGCGCGCGGAGTTCGTTGCGTAGCCAACGGACGGTTGCGTGAGGGGGCAATGCCAACTCGATGCTGTCCGAGCCCACCAGATCACGGGCGCGGGCGAAGAACAAAACGCGCACCATCATGGTTCATCTCGAGGGAAAACCGGCTCCCGCAACCGGAGCTCGATTCGCGGCAACAGCCCGTAGGCCAAGGCCAGGAATTCGATCGGATGCAGGGCCCGCTTCCCCGACCCGTCCTCCATTTGTAAGCGGCAGGAACTGCATTCCGCCGCCCCGAATGAGACGCTCGGGCGGTTTAATCGTTCCAGCATTGGCCGGCCGGCCTCAAGCGATGCCCAGTAGTTGCGCCTCTTCAGACCGAATGTTCCCGCCATTCCGGAACAACTTACATCAATCGTCTCGACATGCAGCCCAGGAATCAGACGAAGCAATCGCGGCGTTTGCAGCGGTCGGCCCAATGCTTTCAAATGACACGGAACGTGATACCCGACCGAGGCCAACACCGGCTGAAAGTCGGTCCGCAGTCGGCCTTGATCCAACAATTCGCCGAGAAACGTCGTCAGTTCGACGGTCTGTTGGGCGACCAAGCGGGCGATCGGGTCATCACGAAGAAGGGGGTAGTCCTGGGAGAGCATCAGAGCTGCCGTCGGTTCCGAACAGACGATGCGATAACCTTCGCGGGCCAGGTCGCCCAGGACGCGGAGGTTAGCCTCCGCCAGTTCCCGGGCCATCTCCACGTCGCCCATAGCCAGCGACGCCACGCCACTACTCCATTGCCCCTCGGGGACGTGGACCTCGATGCCGTTGTGCGTCATCACCGCAACAGCGGCCTCGGCGATCTGGGGGTCGTTGTAATTGGCGAACACATCGACAAAATAGGCGACCCTCGGCCGTAATTCTTCGACGCTGGGCGTCGTCGTCCGCTGGGAATCAGCTCCCTGTGCGGTCCGCGGACGCTGACTCCAACTTCGCAAGAAACTTTTCGCTGCGAAGGAAGGCAAGCGTCGGTGGCGAGAGATGCCGAACAATCGCTCCATTAGCCATCGAGCGGGCTTGCTCCGAAGCAGTGGATTGACGACGAGGGAAAAGCGACTACCAACCGCGGCGAAAAGGTCGATGCGAGAGAGGAACCAATCGGCACGATCCAAGCCATGCTCGGCGTGGTGGGCGGCCTTGGCCTCCAACATCAACTTGGGGATCTGCACGTGAGCCGGACATTCCCAGGCGCACATGCGACAATTGATGCACAGATCGGCCACGGCGCGAACGTCGTCTTGGGCGAAGCGCTTCGGATCCTCGCTTTCCAGGATTCGCCGCAGCAGGTTGGCCTTGGCCCGAGGCGTGGCGGCCTCTCGATGGGTGACCCGAAACATCGGACACATCCGGACCGAAGGCTCCTCGATCCGGCAATGTCCGCAACCGTTGCAATTCTCGATATGCTGCGACACCGAGGCATCAGACCAGACCAAGGCGAGGTGGCGGCGGGAATCCGCCCAGCGCATGGGCCGACGCAACGGCCACAGTCCCGTGGGCGAAACCGCCGAGACAATTTTCCCCGGATTGAGCAATTCGTGCGGGTCAAAAATTGCTTTCAGCGCGACAAAGACGGGGTAAAGTTTGGGATACTGGCGGGGCACCCAAGGCGTTCGTGCCAGACCCGTGCCATGTTGTGTGCTGATCGTTCCACCCAGGCCGAGTACCAACTCGTAGATCGCCTCGGACAACGCCCACAGGCGCTGGTTGGCGTCGGTCTCGGTCGGGTCCAAAAAGGGGCGGACATGAACCTGGGCCGACCCCGCGTGGATGAGAAACGAGGCCGTCAAATCATTCGCTTGCAAGATATCTTGGACAGACGTGAGGAAGGCGGCCAAATTGTCGGGAGGCACGCCGATATCTTCGACCATGGCGATGGGCCGCTGACGTTGTCCCAGGCCGTACAGGTTCGGCAAGGCGCTGTGGCGGATGCTCCAGAAGCGCTCAACATCAGCGGGGCTCGCCGCGAGATGACCCACCAGCGATAATCGCTGCCGTTCGTGAATCAAGCGTAAGAAGTCGCTGCCGAGCCGCCTTGCCTCGCTCGGTCGATCCGCTTCAAATTCGACGAGGACAGCGCACTCGACCGTCGGAGGTAGCAAGTCAGCCGACGACGGTCGTGTGGCTCGCGCCAGAGAAACCAGCCGACGGTCCAGCAACTCGCAAGCCGAAGGACCTTCCTTGCGTGCCAGGGCGACGGCTTTCAGTGCGGCATCCAAATTGGCGAAGCCGAGCAACACCGCGGCTACTCCGCCGGGCAAAGGGACCGTCCGCAACGTCGCCTCGACGATCAGGGCCAACGTTCCCTCTGACCCGACGAGCAATCGCGGGACATCCAGGCCCGCATCCGTCAGAACTCCGCTGAGGTCATAACCACAGCGATTAAATGGAGTCGCGGGTCGATCTGCCTGAATCATGTGTTCATGCTGGCGTAACAAGGCCGCGGTGCCGCGCACGATCTCTGCGAGTCGAGTCGGTGCTTCGGCGGTGGTACTCATCGTTTCCAGACCGACGTCGACCAGATCGCCATTGTCAAGGATGATTTTCAATCGTTCGACGTAATTTCGAGTGTAGCCATATTTGAGGCATCGCGCGCCGGAGGCATTGGTGGCGATCATCCCACCGATGGTGCAGGTCGCGCTGCTGGCTGGATCGGGGGCGAACTGTCGGCCTTGGCTCGCCAATACTTGGTTCAGTCGCTGATGGACCACACCCGGCTGCACGCGAACCGAGTCGTCTCGGATTTCGAGAATCTGTCGAAAGTGACGGCTCACGTCGAGGATCAACCCGGCGCTGAGCGATTCGCCAGCGACTCCCGTGCCGGCCCCGCGAGCCGCCAGCGGAATTCGCTGGTCGTGGCAGTAACGAACGACAGCTTGGATGTCCTCCAGCGTCTCGGGGGCGATGACACCCAAAGGCTCGATTTCAAAGACACTGGCATCGGTGGCATAAAGACCACGGCTGATGTCGTCGAACATCAACTCCCCGCGGACCAACTCCCGCAGATCGTCTCGAATGCGCTCTCGACGACTCGGATCGAACATCCCTCGGTGCCATCCTGTCTTGGCAGAGTTGAGTCGGGCACGCCGGTTCGTCACGCCACCGACTCTCGGACCCGCCTTAGGAAGAGCTTCTCCCCGCCTCTCGTCGCAACCGCTCTTGTCGGTACTTTTCAGCAATGGCTAACTCGAACGGCGCGTACGTGTTTCGCGACGGCACGCCCGTATGCCTCGCCTGACAGCGGTAACACACGATGACGTCGCCCACAATTAAGTACAGACCCAAATCGAGAGCCGCTGAGCCAAGCAGGATCGTCCATGCCCAGGCGGGTTGATACAGCAGTTGCAATACAAAGAAGGCACCACAAGCGATTGTTAAAAGTGACAGACCCAACCATTGCGGGAAATTCTTCTGTCGGTACAACTGCTGGTTTCCACAAACGACACAGGCACGTAACACCGACTCGCTCGACTCGGGGAGGTGCAAGATGCCCGTTTGACCGCAGTCGCAACGCCATTCGGTCGGCAACGGGTCAGCCAACGACAGCCAACGGAAACACTGCGGACAGGAGAAGGTGACTTTCAAAGCGGCAACCCCGTTTGACGGGCCAGCAGCAAGCCCAGCAACTCTCCAAGAAACACCAAAATCACCACCACATAAAGGATACCCGTCGCTGATTGCGTCGAGCGAATCTGGGCAGTGCGAAACGCCATGACCCCGCAGATTAACGGCACCACCAAGCCGACCAGCCAGCGGACGGGCAGCCACAAGTTCGTCTCTTGGTTCCAATTGGTTATATCATGCTCACCGGTCCACAACCACAACGCTGAACCGGCAACCAATGTTCGGGTTAGCCATGCCACGCCGCCACCCAGGATCTGTCCCATCAAGGGGCGAATCGGCAACCCGGGCGAAATCAAATAAGAATGCCCAACCAGCATCGCCGTGACAGCAAATCCTAGCAACGCGCTGGAGGAAAGGTCGGCGAGGACGCTCAGGAACCTCGCCCAAATCGCCCCGGCTTCGACCCACCCCCGCTCTCCTCGGAGAATACCCTGGCTGAGAAGCAACGCCGTGCCGCACGCTCCCATGCCAACGACGACGACCAACCAACCTCCTGGAGGCCGTTCCAACGTCCAAACGATGGCTCCCACCAGAGCGAACAAGGCCGCCATGTAGGCGAAAAACCTCGGGTGGGCGATCGTCATGACGGAGTCAGACTCGTGGTCCGGCATCATCCAAGCGGCAACGAGGGCCAAACCCAAGACGATGAGGAAGTGAGTGCGGAAGAATCGCGGATGCATCAACCGCGCCGGGAGTAACCAAAGCGTCCCCAGCATCCCCAAAGCGAGGCGCAGGCAGAAGACCGAAAGCATACCATTGTTGTAGGAGCCGACAAGAGTTCCGGCGGATCAGTGCTGTCGGCCGTAAATGAGGGCCATCAGTTCCATGCGGGTGGCGGAGTTCTCACGGAAAATCCCGCGCATGGCGCTGGTCGTCGTGACACTGGTTGGTTTGCGAATCCCCCGGATCGTCATACATGAATGTGACGCCTCGAGAATCACGGCGACGCCTTTGGCGTGTAATTCGGTCGTCAGCAGATCAGCGATTTGCTCCGTCATTTGCTCTTGAATCTGCGGCCGACGTGCGATCGAGTCGACGACACGGGCCAGCTTGCTCAGACCGACCACTTTGCCAGCCGGCAGGTACGCGACATGGGCCCG
>CAKZUU010000241.1 GCA_937922175.1 uncultured Gemmataceae bacterium | reverse complement strand
TTCCTCCCAGCAAGCCGGATACGGATTCCTTGCAATTGTGTCAATCCGGAAGTCCATGGAATTACGCCCAACCCGCACCTCTTTTTCTCAGGCTCTTCGGCAGAACTGATGTTGGCCCCAGGCGGATCACCCGGAGTGAGTAAGGTAAAAAGCCGATTTTCAGCCAATGGTCATCTCGTCGTCACGGCTGATTTCTCTTTCCACTGTCGGTTCTCGTGCCCCCTCGGCCAATCAACGACAACACGTGGCGAATCGGTCGACGCCCTTGATGGTCACTTCGGCGTTTCGACGAATCACCTCGTCACGGAAAGGTACCATTGCCGTCTCCTCGCGTGACCCTCCTCATCAAGGAACGAAGCGCGGGCTAAGGTCCAAACTCCGCCCGCGCCTCGCGGCGCAACTCGCGGAAGAGGTTTCGTCGTGTTGGTGGGGGTTATGCAGCCTTTTTGTCTGAAGTCGGAGTACCTGAACACTCAGGCGCGGTCCGCACCTGATTCCAAGGCATTCGTGCCAACAGCATCGCCAAGGCGCAGTTGTCGGTCAATCCAGCGAAGAGCAGCCCTGCCCCGAAAAAGGCGCACAAAGCCACGAAGGCCAGATGCACGAACCACGTCAGGGCCGACGCCAACAGCAGCAGTGTGCCGACGGTGATTTGCACTTGTCGTTGGAGCGAGATCACCTTCCTCCCGCGGACCACCGGCAAATGGCAATCGACCCAGGCCAATGTCCCACCCTCAACATTGATGACGTTGCTGTAACCGGCAGCCTGGATTTTTTCGCACGCTTTTTGACCACGATTGCCGGTACGGCAGATCACGTAGAGCGGCTTGCCGTTCCGCTCGCCCATCAATTTCCCCGGATCAAGCTGATCGAGCGGCAGGTTCCGAGCAAAGGTGACGTGGACTTCCTGAAATTCCATCGGTGTCCGCACGTCGATCAAGTCAATCGCTTCACCCCTGGCCTGCAAAGCGGCCAAGTCCCGCGGGGAAATTGTTCGGACGTTCATGTCAGACCCTCCGTTGTATTCTCACTCGCCGGGGCCCCTCACCCGCGGCCCCAACGGCGCTACGACTTGGAGCGCGTTCACATTTCCGAATGACTCTTCGTTATCTATTTATATCGTAATCTCACGATATGTCAATACGAATTTTTGAGATTTCCAGTATTCGACGGTTTCAACCTGTTGGCAGATCACCGCATTTCTGCTCCTTCCACGATCTCCCCGCGCGGCATATGAAAAACACATCGCGTTCGACGGTGTGAAGGGTAGGAGGGTATCACATGACCGCGCCGACGTTTGACCGATTGATCCCCCCGACGGAAGGAACCCGAGTGACCATCGATGGTCAGGGGCGATGGCGGATTCCGGAGGATCCCATTGTCTGCCTGCTTCGAGGCGATGGCATCGGGATGGACGTGGGCGAGGTGCCGGGGATCACCACCTGCGCGGTCAAGGTGTTGGATGCCGCCGTCAAAAAGGCGTACGGCGGGAAGCGCCGCATCGTTTGGTTCGATGTGCATGCCGGCGATGCGGCACGCCAAAAATACAACCCCTCGGTCACGGACGAGCAAATCAATTCCCTGGACGAAACTCAGCAGCGGCAGCTGTATCTTCCCGACGACACCCTCAAAGCCTTTGAGTATTACAGTCTCGGCTTGAAAGGTCCGCTGACGACGCCCATCGGCAAAGGCTTCCGCAGCATCAACGTTTTCCTTCGCATTCGTTTCGACCTCTATGCCTGCGTTCGACCCGTCCGGTATTACCAAGGCGTCGATGCTCCAAACAAGAACGCTCACCGCGTCAACATGGTCATCTTCCGTGAGAACACCGAAGACGTGTATTGCGGGATCGAGTTCGCCAGCAACTCGGAGAAAGCCCGTCGGCTGATTGATTTCCTCAATCGCGAATTCGGCTACTCGATCCTGCCGAGTTCCGGCATCGGAATCAAACCGATCAGTCCCGAAGGCTCGAAGCGTTTGGTCCGCATGGCCATTCAATACGCCATCGACAAGAAACTCCCCAGCGTGACCCTGATGCACAAAGGCAACATCATGAAGTTCACCGAGGGGGCATTCAAGGAGTGGGGCTACGAAGTGGCCCGGCAGGAATTCCCCCAGCAGACGGTGACCGAAGACGAGGTCTACTCGAAGTACGGTGGGAAAGCTCCCGAGGGCAAGGTCATCATCAAAGACCGTATCGCCGACAGCATGTTTCAGCAGATTCAATTACGGCCCGACGAGTACAGCGTCATCGCCACGCCCAATCTGAATGGCGACTACATTTCGGATGCGGCAGCGGCATTGACCGGCGGCATCGGTCTGGCGGCGGGGGCGAACATCGGCGATCGGGCGGCGATGTTCGAGGCGACCCACGGCACCGCGCCGAAGTACACCGGCAAAAACATGGCCAACCCCAGCGCTGTTTTGCTGAGCGGCGTGATGCTCTTGGAGCACTTGGGATGGGATGAAGCCGCCCGACTCATCAACCGGGCTGTCGAGGCCACCTTTGCCGAAAGCGATGAAATCGCTCGCAAAGGTCCCGGCGGTAAACTCCACGTCACTTATGACATTGCCCGGCAGTTCCCCGGCTACGGTGAAAAGGCCGGCGTAAGCAGCATGGAATTTGCGAACCGCATCATCTATCACCTGTAACGTTCCGCTGCCACCGCTGAGACGGTCGGGTTGCCGGTCGAATCTGCGGGCTACTCGCGGACGATCATCTCGTCGAGGTTGAAGAGCGCCCGGGCCAGGGCCGTCCATACAGCCCGCTCGATGGTGGACTCGCCCGGACCAGCGAATTTTTCTGCCTCGCCCGGACAACCGGAGAAATGCTGGCGTTGACGGTCGAGGAACCGGAGCATCGCCGTGGACTCCGCTTCTGTCGGCCGACGAACCAAACAACGTCGGAATATTTCCACGACGCGCTCGTGCGGTGTTTCAGGTCGGCTCGCCATTTGACGCCCCAAGGCCCGGGATGCCTCGATGACCACCTCATCGTTCAACAGCGTCAGCGCTTGCAAGGGTGTGTTCGACACTTCGCGACGGGCCAAGCAGACCTCGCCGCTCGGGCCGTCAAACGTTGCGGACATGGCAAACGGGGCCGTCCGCTTCATGAAGGTGTAAAGCCCACGGCGGTAACGATCTTCCCCCTCACTGACTTTCCACGCCAAAGCCCCGTAGGCCCCCTCCGTGGTCACGGTCGGAGGTTGCGGCGGAAAGACACTGGGACCAAACATTTTCGACGACAGCAACCCGGCCGAGCGCAGGATCGCATCGCGGATGACCTCGGCCTCCAAACGGATTCGCGGGGCCCGCGCCAGGAGTCGAATGTCGCTTTGAGTTCTCACCTGGCTCGACGCCCGATAGGTCGCGCTGCACACGATCAGCCGATGCAGTCGTTTGATGCTCCAGCCCTCCCGGATCAACTCCAACGCCAACCAATCGAGCAGTTCCGGATGCGACGGAGCTTCGCCGGTGTATCCGAAGTCTTGAACTGTTCGGACTAGCCCTTGGCCAAAGTAGGCGGCCCAATGCCGATTCACTGTCACCCGAGCGGTCAACGGATTCTCGGGAGAAACCAACCACCGTGCGAACGTGAGACGGTTGACCGGCGGATCGGGCGGGAGCGATGGCAAGATCGATAAAACGCCCGGCTCGACACGCTCGGTCGGCTGCAGAAACTCTCCCCGATGATGCAGAAACGTCGGCCTGGGACCCTGCGGCGGACGCTCTTGCATCACCAACGTCGTCGGGAACGCGGGCAATCGCTTCCGCAAGGCGTCGATTCGTTCTCGTTCACGTTTGAGTTTCGGCGAGGTGAGGAGAAAATGCCGACGCAGTTTGTCTCGCTGTTCCGTGTTCAGTTGCTCATCCGGCAGTAGCAACAACGCCTCGATTTCGTTCGATGCGTCTCGTGCCGGCGGCGGCGGGGTAACCGTCGTTGCCGACACTCGAAAGCGACCCAGCCCCGAGGCGAAGTATCGCTCAAAAAGCATCGTGATTTCAAACTCTCCAGCCGGCAGCGGCTCGGCCAACTCGAAGACGGCATAATGCGGTCGGCCCTGGCCGCCCGCGATCGACCAGCCGGTTTGTTGATCTCCGTCGATCGCCCGGTCAATCGTTCCTTGGCCGCTGTGATAACTCGCCGTCGCCTTGCGGATCGGTCGAGGTTGACCGTCGATCCAGACTTTGAACTCGCTCAATTGAAAGTCGCCCGGTGCCCCCTCGTAGTAAACTCGACCCGGACCATGAGCCGGCAACCGCTCATCGGGCAGTGCTTCGAGTCGGATCGCCGTGATCCCCCGCGGAGCGTGCCGAAACTTTAACCGATACTCGTCACTTTTGCTCTGATCGCCCAGGACAAAGACGGAATCGTCCGGCTGGATTTCGAGGAGCGGCAAGTTGGAACCGACCTCCGCGGGACGAAGGATGACCCAGGGCACGGTACGCTCTCGTTCCGTTCGCAACCATTGGGTAAAGAGAGCTTCGAGCTCCTTTGGGGGAATACGATTCGGCCACTTGGCGAGCTCCTGGTCGATTTGCCGCTGGATCGCCTGCCGTTGCTGCTCCACCTCCGGGACGTGGACGTCCATCGTTGGTTCGTCGGCGTTGTTCAACAGGGCCATCATGCGATAGTAGTCCCGAATGGGAATCGGGTCGAACTTATGGGTGTGGCATTGGGCACACCCCAACGTCAAGCCGAGCCAGACCGTCCCCGTCGTGTTGACTCGGTCCACCATCGCGTAGAAGCGAAATTCCAAGGGATCAATCCCGCCTTCCTCGTTCAACATGGTGTTGCGGTGGAAGCCGGTCGCGATACGTTGGCTTTCGGTTGCGTTGGGCAGCATATCGCCCGCGATTTGCTCAATCGTGAATTGGTCGAACGGCATATCCGCATTCAACGACCGGATCACCCAATCACGGTAGGGCCAGATGGATCGAGGCCGATCTTTCTCGTAGCCGTTGGTGTCCGCGTATCGAGCCAAATCGAGCCATTTCCGCGCCCATCGCTCACCATACCGGGGGCTGGCCAATAAACGATCCACCAGGCGCTCATACGCATCCGGCCGTGGATCGTTGATGAATTCATCCGCCTCTTCCGGCGTCGGAGGAAGCCCGATCAAATCCAAATATACCCGCCGGACCAGTGTTGCCCGATCGGCGGGAGGCGCCGGCGACAAACCCTCCTTTTCCAAGCGAGCGAGAATAAAGGCATCGATCGGATTGCGGACCTCCCAGGTGGAGTTCTTCACGATGGGGACCATCGGCCGTTTCGGCGGGATCAACGCCCAATGCTCTCGATACGTGGCCCCTTGTTCAATCCATTGTTTGAGAATCGCCTTCTGCTCCGCGCTTAAAGGAACCTTGGCCTGCGGAGGCGGCATCTGCATTTCGGGATCGCTCGACTCGATCCGTCGAAGAAACTCGCTATCGCCTGGCCGGCCCAAGACGCGCAACGCCTCGTCTCTTCGATCCAAGCGCAGGTTCGCCTTTCGCGTCCGATCGTCCGGCCCATGACACTTGAAACAATGGGCCGCGAGGATGGGACGCACCTTTTCCGTAAACAAATCGACTTCCGGGGCAGAGATCCCCAGATGGGCCGCCAAGAAAATCGCCAGCATGGGAATGCATCTCACAGGAGGGACTTTGATATTCTAGCGATGGGGGGCGTCGGAAGCACGACAACAGGTCGTGGCCGACTCGGACGCGGGAACTTTGACAGGAGGGTGATCATGTCCCATCGCCGCGAATTTCTCCGTTTGGCGGTTGCCGGCCCCCTCGTCGGGCTGGGCGATCTGACGTTTCTCTCTCGATTGCGACCCCTTCGCGCCGAGGAGACAAAACTCCATCCCCACCTTGTCCGGCTCGATTCCGGAATCGAGCCGCTCGTTCGACTGATCGAAGAGACGCCTCGCGCTCGGTTGATCGAAGAGATGGGTCGGCGAGTTCGAGCGGGTCTGAGCTATCAAGTGTTGTTGGCCGCCCTGATGCTGGCCGGAGTTCGGAACATCCGGCCGCGACCTCATGTCGGGTTCAAGTTTCACGCCGTCCTGGTCGTCAATTCCGCTCACTTGGCAAGCATCGAATCGCCGGATCAACACCGCTGGTTGCCAATTTTTTGGGCCTTGGACAACTTCAAAAGCGGTCAAGCGCGAAACATCGAGGAAGGCGGCTGGCGCCTGGCTCCCGTCGACGAGTCAAAACTTCCCCGCCTCGGTAAGGCGATGGCCGCTTTCGACCACGCGATGACTTCCTGGGACGAAGCGGCTGCCGACGCGGCCACGGCTGCCCTGGCCCGAACGGGCGGGATGAACGCGCTGTTCGACCGGTTTGCGTATTATGGTTGCCGCGACTTCCGCGACATCGGCCACAAAATCATCTTTGTCGCCAATGCCTTTCGCACCTTGCAAGTGATCGGTTGGCATCATGCGGAGCCGATCCTTCGTTCCCTTGCGTTCGCCTTATTGAAGCATGATGGGGCCAACCCAGCGACGAATGACTTACCGCCCGATCGGCCGGGTCGGCGAAATCTGGAACGTCTCGCCGCGATCCGCTCGGAGGGTTGGGAAGGGAAGTCCGACGCGTCGGCGACTCATTCCCTGTTGCAAACCATTCGTACGGGTTCCGAGTCGGACGCGGCCGAGCAGGTGATCGACTTACTCAACCAAGGCGTGGCAGCATCGTCGATTTGGGACGGACTGTTGCTGGGTGCCGGCGAATTGCTGATGCGCCAACCGGGCATCGTCGGCCTGCACCCACTGACCACCGCGAACGCCATGCATTATTGTTTCCAGACCTGCGGTGAGGAGAGGACGCGGCGGCTATTGCTCCTGCAGTGTGCCAGTTTCTTGCCGCTGTTTCGAGAAGCAATGAAGAACCGCGGCGAGGTCGCTGAGACGCGAATCGACCTGCTCGAATCGTCGGCCTTGCCACGAGAAACTCCCACCCCGGATTGGGTTTTCGCCGATGTAGGGCGAGATCGGGCAGCCGCGGCCGCCAAGACCCTCGCCTATCTAAACTCCGGGGGTAACGCCCGTGCGCTGGTGGACACGGCTCGCTTGCTCGTCTTCCTCAAAGGGAACGACTCGCACGATTACAAATTCAGTTCGGCGGTGCTGGAGGACTATCGGCACCTCTCTGCCGCGTTCCGCCATCGCTTCTTGGCAGCCAGCACCTATTGGTTCCGCGGCTCGACCGCACCGGACAATGCCTTCGTCTCGCGGATCCGGGAGGCCTTACGCGCCTGATGGGTTACTGCGCACACGGTCAAAGCGTCTTTAGATACTCGATGACGGCCCAGCGCTCGTCGTCGCTTAAGTCGTCGCCGTAGATATGACCGAAATTGCCTCGGCCCGGTTGCGAGGTGTCATAGATTTTACGACGTTCCAGAGGTGGAAGAGACGGATCCGCCGGACGCTGCAACTCCTGCACTTTCCAGCCGAGTTTCACGGGGTCGTAGTCCTCGGCTTGGGTACGGTAGGAACGGGTAAAGATTTTCGGGCGAGTCTCGGACTTCAGTAAGTGATAGACCGTCGGGACCGAGCCGTTGTGCAAGTAGGGCGCCGTCGCCCAGATACCATCCAAAGGAGGGGCCTGGTAGCCAGGGCTCCGCATGGCAGCGTAGTCATCGTCGAACCAACCCGGTTTTTCTTGGGCAAACCATGAGCGGTTGTAGTACAGTCCAAACGTGTCGCTGATGCCATAGTAACGCCGCGTGTCGGTGCCAATCTCATCCAGCGCGACGATTCGATTCGGATAGTGCCCGTCCGGGCCGTACGTTCCGTGGCATTTCGCACAATGCGCCTCAAAGACTTTCTTCCCCTGGGCCGCCAACTCCTGGTTGATCGGGAACGGATATTTGGGCGGCTCGAGTGAGAGCAGATAGGCCTGAATGTCGCGGAATGTCTCCTCTTCCCGGTCGAAGGAAGTGCGGGTGTTCAAACTGCCGAGCATGAATTGCATCAGCGAGCGAACCGAACGAGCATGCGCTCCGCCGGTGTAGTACATCGTCTTTTTCTTTTTCAACAGCCACCAGGCCG
Organism: uncultured Gemmataceae bacterium; assembly: GCA_937922175.1. Taxonomy (GTDB): domain Bacteria; phylum Planctomycetota; class Planctomycetia; order Gemmatales; family Gemmataceae; genus CAKZUU01. The sequence continues at coordinate 3,400 of CAKZUU010000241.1, read as the reverse complement.
GCACGTCTTCGCACAACTGATCGTCCAATCCCAGGTCCAGCCGTTTGGTGCGGAAGCTGAGGTCGGGATTCCGGAGCCCCAAGAGGTAGACACCCATCCCCCCGGCCTCGCTCGTGCCTCGGACGTTGGTAAAGGTGAAAGGCAAAGGTCGGCGGATTCCGCTGACGTAGTTGAGGTCTTCAAAAAGTGCCTGCGCGTCCAAGGTGGAATTGCCCAGACCGATGTAGCTTTTGCCCATGATCGACCCGCCGTGGCAAGCCAGGCAGTCGATGCTGATCCCCTTCCCGATCAGACCGGAGTTTTTGCGTAACCCCATCGGCAAGCCGTCGTTGGGATAGGGAGCCTCATGAAGGCCGAACCGCTCGCGAACCAACTGCTCAAATTCGGCGGGTTTTTCCGAATAACCCCAGAGTTTCCACAGCGATTCGTAACCAGAAACGGACCATATCGCTGGATTGAAACTCCTTTGTTCGAGTGCCTGCTTCCCTCGGAGCGGATCGCCGGGACGAGATTCAGCCACGGTCGTACCGACCCAGAGCACGAGCAATGTCATCGAACCGATTCGCATGTCAGCACCTTTGAACGACGAGGGAACCCAGCAGCGAGAAAACCGCTCGAAAGATCGCCGCGTAACTCACCGGAGGATGACTCCTGAACAGATCAAGGCTCCCCCTCGCCTGTGATTTCCCGAACTTTGTTAAAAAAGCCACACTTCCGAGCGCTACTGATACCCCAATTCACGGGCACACTTTGATACCCTTCGTCGTAGCCTTCTTGTTTCATCCGATAGTCGAAATATCCCCACGAGGCGTACTCAGCGAGGGCCGCCAGCATGTTGTTCTTCGGTTTGTCGAAGTCGAAGTGGTCATCCTCATTGAAGACAATCGGTTTCCCGACCGCTCCGGGAAGTTCCCGTGTCTGCCGCACCATCCGAATGATCGCCTCGGGCATGTTCACACCATTGCCGTGCAACAAGAAAAAGTCGGCCGCGCGAGCCACGTTCGCCTTCGGTATCGTCCCTCCACTGTAACTGGTGCTTACCAAAAGCCGCCGACCGGAACGACTTCTCGACTTGACCCGTTCGATCAACTCGTGGACTCGTTCGGGCTTCAGAATATCGTGATCATACCGGATATCGCACTCATTGTTGATCTCGATGACGGTGTGACGATACCCTTCGTCGAGAATGAAATCGACCGTCCGGTCGACGGCGCGAAAAACCGCGGTCTCATCCCGAAGGCGCTCGTCCTGGCCGAAATAGAAAATGCCGAGAATCACCACCATTCCCAATTCGTCGGCCCGATCGAGAATGCTTCGCAGGCGTTTCAGATAGTCGGGTCGCAACTCGCCTTCAGCCGTCCATGCAGAATTCTGCCACGGTTGCTGAAGGGAGTAACCCGTGGGGCTACCGCCTTGCAAATTGATGGTAAAGCCCAACATGCCGTGGCGGCGCCACTCGGGCATGGCGGCGATGAATTCGCGCGTGTTTCGCTCGGGATCCCATTTGCCGGTGTCGGGGTAGGCCCAACGAGCGGCGGTCTGCGGGTTGAGGTCATCAAAGATTCCTTGCACCATTCGCGAATTGAACAACAGCCCCTCGACGCGGTGCCCCTTCCAGGTGCGGCCGGGATACGTCGGGCGACCATTGATCCACCATTGCTCCCCGCGAATTTCTACGGTCGTCTGCCGCTCGAGGGCAGCCGCGACGGAGCCCCAACAACAGCAGATCACGGCGAGACGCAGAGATGGCCCCATGAAGGCGGCTCCTCCGAGAACCGATCCCATCGTGCCAATGCCTCGGAAGGTCCCCTCTTGGCAACGCCCGTCCGCGGCGTGTACAACGTTCGGGGGTTCGGTTTCTCTCTCAGGATTTGTAGCATGGCACGACGCCGACTGGAAGGTTTGCGCCTCGTTGTCACGGGTGCATCGCAAGGCATCGGTAAGGCCCTCGTCGATGCGGCCTGCCGCCGGGGAGCACGCGTGCTGGCCGTGGCGAGGAATGCGGCGTTACTCGATGAATTGAAGCAGCGTCTCGCCGCGGAAAAGCACCCGATCGAAGTGTTGCCGGCGGACGTGACCTCGGCCGAGGATCGGCGTCGGATGGTCCAGACCGCGCACGATCGATTCGGCGGGCTGGACGTGCTGATCAACAACGCGGGCGTCGGCGCGACGGGGCACTTCGTCGAGGCTTCTCCCGATCGCCTCCGTCGGATCATGGAGGTCAATTTTTTCGGCCTGACCGAGACGACCCGCTGCTTTTTGCCGCTGCTGCGACAGGGACGAACACCCGCTATCGTCAACATTTCGTCGATCGCGGGGCTTCGTGGCATTCCCGCGCGAAGCGAATACTCAGCCAGCAAATTTGCCGTCGAGGGATTCAGCGAAGCGCTTCGGGCCGAGCTCGCAAAATGGGACATCGATGTTCTGGTCGTCGCTCCGGGTTTGACGCAAACGAATTTTTCGGAAAACATGATCGAGCGTAAGGCGTTGATGCAAGTCGACCACATGCGAGGGATGACTGCTGAGGACGTGGCGCGAGCGACCCTGCGTGCATTGGAGCGAGGCAAAACGCGCACCGTGTTGACGTTTCAGGGCAAGCTTCTGGCATTCGTGAGTCGATTTCTACCGGGTCTGGCGGACCGCATCGCCGCGCGGAAGGTCCGCTCGCTATTCAAGGAGGAGATCGCGACCCGGAAGGCCCAGCGGGTCTCCGCCCGGGAACGGAACCCATCGGGGATTCCCCCGGCGACTCACTCGTCATCCTCGACATGAACATAAGGCCGCAGGCGGGACAGTGTCTTCACTCCGATGCCGGAGACGCGAGTCAAATCATCGACACGGCGGAAAGGTCTTTTCTCTCGCTCGGCGACGATGCGGTCAGCTAACACCGGGCCGACTCCGGGCAATTGCATCAATTCTTCGCGGGACGCGCGATTGATGTTCAACGAAGTCAGGGGGACGACCTTTCCTGTTCTTCGCGGTGTTTCTTGCACCTCCGCGCTGGAACGCACCCAAACGCCGTCGGTGTCGTGGGTGCTTGGCTCGGCACGCGCGTGAGCGCGGCGAACAGGAGACGGTTCGATGGTGCGGGGGTCAGACCTGCGGAATGATGATTGCTCCCGCCGTTCCAATGGTCGAGGTTGCGAGGAATGAATCCGAAGAGCAACCGCGGACGAAATGGCGCCGAGGAAGAACACGAACAGAAACTGCGCGGCGCGAGGCCAACTTGGGGCGCCTTCATCGGCCTTCATCGGGGGACCCTCGAAGCGCTGCCAGTTTAATTGCGCCGGAGCGAGATGACAACATAACGAACCAGGTTTTTAAGGGGAGGACAAACGGACAGACACCAGCCGTCGATTTTGGCTAAGCTCCGAAGTCCCCGCCGAGCGGGCAACGCTCG
>CAKZUU010000240.1 GCA_937922175.1 uncultured Gemmataceae bacterium | reverse complement strand
TGACTTGGACCATGTCAATGCTCACGGTTTGGGGGTCGTGGACCTGGATCGACGCGAGTCCCGAGCGCTTCGCCAGGCGCTGGGGTCAGCCGCCGATCGTGTCCCGCTTTTCGCCGCCAAGGGAGCAATCGGGAACTTGGGGCCAGCCGCCTCCGTCACGGAGGTAGCCTTCAGTCTGCTGGCAGGGCAACACCGATACTTGCCACCCACCCGCAATTGCCCGCATCCGGATCCGGAGTGTCCGGTACAGGTTCATGCAGCAGGTCTGCGACCGATCGAGAAGCCATATTTCCTGAAAATCGCCTTTACCGACTTGGGGCAGAGTGCCGCGATGGTTTTCCGTCTCGGCGACGCCTGACCCGCACGCTCGACCGCTGAACGGGTGGGTCGGAACGTCATGGGAAGGGGGCGCGGATTCACCATGAACAAGAATCGCCGACGAGTCGTTGTGACCGGGATGGGCGCGATTACGCCGTTGGGTCACTCCGTCGAATCGCTCTACGAGGCGCAGATCAATGGCCAAAGCGGCGTGGATTACATTCGGCACTTCGACGCACGGAAGTTCCCGACCACGTTTGCCGCCGAGGTCAAAAACTTCGACCTGAGTCAATTTTTGCCCGACGCCGACCGTTATCGCTCCTGCGGAGTCAATACGAGGTTTGCCCTGGCGGCTGCTCAACAGGCCCTCGAAGACGCGCAGGTCCAGCAGGGCATCGATCGCACCCGCTTCGGGGTTTACCTCGGCAACGGCGAGGGACAAAACGAATTCGACCACCTGATCCGGGCGGTGTCCGTCGGAGCAGCCGGCGCCTCGGTGGTTGATGCGTCACGGTTTTTCGAGGCGGCCCTTCGTGATTTCAACCCCAAACGAGAATACGAACTCGAAATGTACACCACTTCTGCTCGTCTGGCCGAACGCTTCGAATTGCTCGGCCCGAATTTTGCGTGCCTGACGGCGTGTGCGGCCAGCAGTCAGGCCATTGGCGAAGCAGTCGAAATCATCCGTCGCGGCGATGCCGACTTGATGCTCTCCGGCGGAGCGCACAGTATGATCCATCCGTTCGGAGTCACGGGGTTCAATCGGCTGACGGCATTGTCAACGCGCAACGAAGCCCCCCAACGGGCGTCTCGGCCGTTCGACTTGCATCGGGACGGATTCGTCTTGGGAGAGGGAGCCGGCATGGTGGTGCTTGAAGAACTTGAACATGCCCGGCGTCGGGGCGCCTCGATTTATGCGGAAATTACGGGTTACGGTTCCACGGCCGATGCCTATCGCACCACGGACAGTCCACCTGATGGCCACGGCGCGATTGCTGCCATTCGCTGGGCCTTGCACGATAGCGGTCTGGCTCCCGAGCAGATCGGCTACGTCAACGCCCATGGGACCAGCACGGAAGTCAATGATCGCGTCGAGACCTTGGCCATCAAGGAAACCTTTGGCCATCATGCCTACCGGGTCGCCGTCTCGAGCAACAAAAGCATGATGGGACACCTCATCGCGGCCGCCGGCGTCGTCGAACTGATCATCAGCGTGATGACCATCCGCCGAGGGGTCATCCCTCCCACGATCAATTACGAGACTCCCGATCCCAATTGCGACCTGGATTACGTCCCCAATGTCGCGCGCGAACAACGAGTGCATCATGTCCTGAGCAACAGCTTCGGTTTTGGAGGGCAAAACATCTCCTTGATTATCTCGCGTTTCGCCGACTGATCCCCGAGCGATGGCACGTCCCCAAGGCAAAAGCCCGTCCTTGTGTCGGCATGTGTCAGGGCGCGACCGGAAGTTCGGCAGACGTTCGAGCAGACAACGAAAGCTCTTCGGGGCGGATCGCTGTTTCTAGACGATGTCCACGGAATCGATGGCCGCTTGACCTCTGCCCGTCATAAACGAGTAGTTGGCATTGACAGTCGCTTGGGAGAGAGGCCATTCAGTTTTCGTCGTCGCTATTCAACTGGCAGGAGAGTTCGGGCGTGTCGTGGATTGTTGCCGGGGTGGCCATTCTGCTGGCTTTGCCGTTGACGGTGCTGGTCTTGTTGGTGATGCTCTTTGCACATTTGCGACGGCACTATTTGCAGTATATCGAGCGGGGCTTTCAGGAAATCCCGCTGTTTAATATCCCCCGAGGTCTGCCGGACCCCCAAGCCGAGGACATCCGTTTGCGGACCGCCGATGGTCTGACATTGGCGGGTTGTTATTTCAAGTCGCCGGTTCAACGGAAAGGAGTGATCCTCTTTGGGCTGGAGTTTGGCTCGAATCGCTGGTCTTGCCGCGAGTATTGTGGCCATTTGATCGAAGCAGGATACGATGTGTTCGCTTATGAGCCACGCAACCACGGCGACAGCGATGCCGAACCGAACTTGGAAAAGCTGCATTGGTCCATGGATCGGGACATCATCGATGCCCGAGCCGCGATCGCGTACTTGAAGTCGCGGCCGGATGCCGATCCCCGAGGTATCGGCCTCTTTGGGATCAGCAAGGGAGCAGGGGCGGGAATTTTAGCGGCGGACCATGAGCCCTACATTCGCTGCGCCGTCACCGACGGTATGTTCGCCGCTCGGACGACCCTGGTGCCATACATGCGGCATTGGATCACGATCTACAACAAGCATTACCTGATCCAAGGGCTACTCCCTTCGTGGTACTATGCCCGGTTAGCCGATCTGGCGATTGCCAAGGTCGGCCGACAACGAGGGGTTCGTTTTGTCGATCTGGAGCCCGCGTTGCGTCGTTTTCACCGACCATTGTTGATGATCCACGGGCAGCAGGATCGCTACATCCTTCCGGATATGGCTCAACGATTATTTGAACTGGCTGGCGAACCGAAGGAGTTATGGCTCATCCCGGGCGCGAAACACAACATGGGTCTGCATGTCGCCGGGGAGGAGTATCGCCAACGGGTGCGCGATTTTTTTGACCGTTATCTCGCCGCAGGAATGCCGGCACCTGGGCGGCCTTCATCAATCTCCGAGGGATGAATGCTACGGCTCTTGATTGTCCACACGATTGGGAAGCTGATTGCCTGGCCGATTCGACGACGCCTCCGTGCCTTCGATCAGGCCTGTCTTGATCCCCGAGCCGTCCAGGAACAGTTGCTTCAGTCGATTCTTCGCCGGCAGGCGGAGACGGCCTACGGTCGAGACCACGGCTTCGACGACATTCGCACCGTCGAGGATTTTCGCCGACAAGTACCGATCGCCCCTTATGAGTATGTCGAGCCGTACATCGAGCGAGTGAAGCGGGGTGAGATTCACGCCCTGATCAACGAACCGACGATCTACATGTTCGCGCTGACCAGCGGGACGACAGCGAGTCGAAAATTCATTCCCGTCACCCCGCAATACCTTCGAGACTATCGCCACGGTTGGAACTTGTGGGGGCTGAGAACGCTTCGCGATCATCGCCGGGCGATCTCGCTGAAACCGATCGTTCAATTGGCGGGCGACCCCGACGAGTTCCGAACCGAAGCGGGGATTCCCTGCGGCAGCATTTCGGGTTTCACGACGCAGGTGCAGAAGCGGATCATCCGTCGGTTATACTGCGTCCCCCCGGAAACGGGTCGGATCAAGGACGCGACGGCCCGCATGTATGTCGCCATGCTTTTCAGCCTGCCCCAAGACGTGGGGATGGTGGTGACCGCCAATCCCTCGTCCCTGGTGCAACTGGCGCGCGTCGCTGACGAACGCAAAGAGTCGCTCGTGCGTGATCTGGCCGATGGGACACTCGATCGGCATCTTGACATCCCCGACCCGATTCGGCGATCGTTGACTCGGAAGCTGAGGCCCCGCCCTCGAGTGGCTCGGCGATTCGAGAGCATCATTCGCCAAACCGGAACGTTGTACCCGAAGGATGTCTGGGAGCGGCACTTGATCGGCTGTTGGACCGGGGGGAGCGTCGGGCCCTATCTGCGGCAGTTGCCCCGTTACTATGGTGATTTTTGGCTGCGTGATTTGGGTTTGGTCGCCAGCGAGGGGCGCTTCACCATCCCGATCGTCAATGATACGCCGTCGGGTGTCCTCGATATCACAACTCATTACTTCGAGTTCATCCCCGAAGACGAAGCCGACTCACCCGCCCCGACCGTTCTTGGAGCTCATGAATTGCAGGAGGGACGACATTATTTCCTCCTGCCGACCAGCGCTTACGGCTTGTATCGCTATCACATCCGCGACCTCGTGAAGGTCACGGGGTTTCACGGGCGAACACCATGCTTGCAATTTCTGGGCAAAGGCAGCTCCTTTTCGAATCTGACGGGGGAAAAACTCTCTGAACACCACGTGACTCGGGCGGTGGAGGAAGTGGCGCGACGGTTGGGTTTCGGACCAGGGACCTACAGTTTGGCACCCTGCTGGGATGAACAACAACCCTATTATGGCTTGTTCGTCGAAGAGGGCGATGCTGTGGGCGGAGAAGCGGGTCGGAAATTTCTCGATGCCCTCGAGGAACGCCTGCGACAACACAACAGCGAATACGAAAGCAAGCGCGACAGTGGGCGGCTGGGGCCGTTGCGGGTCGTGGTTTTGCCCAAAGGTTTCTGGACGGAATGGGATCGAAACCGTCTGCGACGCTCCGGGGGAGTGCCGGAGCAATACAAACATCCCTGTCTGTTGGGTGACGTGAATTTCCGCAGATCGGTTCCGGTTCTGCGTGAGATGGGGGGATCGACGGAAGTTCGATCCCCTTGAACCGATCGCCCGTGTCGGCCTCTGATTTCTCGAACGAGCCCCGAGATGGAACCGTCGAACGAACGCATCACTGGCCATCGCTCGGCGATGTTGATTGTGTTTTTGGTGGTCGTGGTCGATCTGCTCGGCTTTGGTATTGTCTTGCCGTTGCTCCCGGTGACTGGGGATGAATACGTCCGCGCGTTGATTCCCGAAGGATCGCAAAGCGAACGATGGAGCGGGGCCATTGTCGGTTTGTTGATGGCCTGCTTCTCGGCGATGCAATTTGTGTTTGCTCCGATGTGGGGTCGATGGTCGGATCGAGTGGGCCGCCGGCCCGTGCTGCTGATCGGACTGGTCGGTTCCGTGGCCTTTTACTCGTTGTTTGGCATCGCGGCGAGTTTTCCGCCGGAATCGTCGGCAGGGCTGGCCTTGACGTTGCTTTTCGTCGCACGGATTGGGGCGGGCATCGCCGGTGCGACCATCTCCACCGCCCAAGCCGTCATCGCCGATTCCACGCCGCCGGAACGACGCAAACAAGGCATGGCGATCATCGGGGCTGCCTTCGGTATCGCCTTCACCTTTGGACCGCTGCTGGGCGCTTTGGCCTTGGCGCTCGCCCCTGGACGACGCGAAGCCACCAGCTACACGGGGTATGTGGCCGCGACTTTATCCCTCATCGCTCTGGTGTTGGCCATCCTGCTATTGCCCGAAACTCGAGTCATTCGCACAGCCCCCGGCGAGCGACGCGGCTGGATCAACCTCGGTGCTTGGCGTTCCGCCTTGGCCAACCACGCCATTGCCCCGGTGATCCTCGTCTTTTTTCTCGCAACATTCGGGTTCGGCGGCTTCGAGACCACCCTCGCGATGCTCCTTCGCGATGCGTTGCATTTGAACCCGAATCGGAGCTATCTCGTCTTCGCGTATGTGGGCTTCGTCCTGGTGATCGCCCAAGGGTTTTTGTACCGTCGATTGGCGAAGCACCTGGCCGAGGCGGCGTTCATTTCCCTGGGCATCTTGTTGATGTCCCTGGGCGTCTTGTCGCTGGCGGCCCTGACCTGGATCGCCGATGCCCCGGATGTCACCCTCGGTTTACGCCTGGGCATCCTTCTGACGGGATTGGCGACGGCCGTCGTCGGTTTCGCATTCTTGACACCCTCCGCACAGGCATTGATTTCCCGGCGTACCCCCGCCGACCGGCAAGGCGAAGTTTTGGGCGTGACGCAATCGTCCTCGGCGCTGGCACGCATCTTGGGACCGATCTTCGGTTTGACCCTCTACAAACTCACCACTCCGCCCATGTTGCCGTATGTGTTCGGCGCCGGACTCTTGCTCGCGATGCTGCCCTTGCTCCCGCGGATTCGTCGGGGGTAGAATCGGCTCCGGTTTGTCGGTCAGGCGAGTCGCGGTTCCGCGAACGGACTTACACGATGCCTCGCGTCTCGTTGGATCAAATCGACGCTCGCCGCATTGCCCTTCTGAAACCCAGCGCGCTGGGGGACATCGTGCATACGTTGCCCTTGGCCCACGGGTTGCGGCAACGCTTTCCTCAAGCGCACATCACCTGGGTCGTGGGCAAATCTTACGCGCCGTTGCTGCACGGTCAGCCTGACATTAACGATCTCCTGGAGTTCGACCGACGGGGCGGAATCCCGGCGTTTCTAAAACTCCTGGGTCAACTTCGGCAGTCGTGCTTCGACCTTGTCGTCGATTTGCAAGGTTTGCTCCGCACGGGGCTGATGTCGGCGGCCTGCCGAGCCGCACGGCGGATCGGTTTGTCCACGGCCCGAGAGGGAGCACGATGGTTCTACAGCGACGTCGTGCGGGTACCCCGTGATCGGCCTTATCACGCCGTCGATCGGTACTGGCTGGTGGCCGAGTCGCTGGGGATCGGCGGCATCGCAAAGCGATTCCGGCTGAGGCTCGACGAGTCCGCCATCGATTGGGCGAAGCGCCTGTGGCAACGTTGGCCTCGGCCCCGGCTCGTGGTCGCTCCCGGAGCACGCTGGGAGACGAAGCGTTGGCCGTTGCGACATTTCGCCGAGTTGCTGCGGCGGTATGGCGGTCCGGCCATTCTTGTGGGTTCCGCGGACGAGCGCGCTCGGACTCACGCCCTTGCCCACGACTATTCAGGGCCGACGCTGAATCTGGCGGGGCGCACGACCCTGCCTCAACTGGCCGCCTTGCTCGCTCTTTCCGATGTGGTCCTCGGGAATGACACGGGCCCGGTGCATTTAGCGGCGGCTCTGGGACGAAACATCGTCGCCCCGTACACCTGCACGCGAATCGACCGGCACGGCCCGTATCCCTCCTGGATCCTCGACGCCGCTCCCATGATCCAGCCGGTGGCCGCCGATGTCGCTTGCCACGGCAGCTACCGCAAACGTTGCGGTCGACTCGATTGCATGAATGCCCTGACGCCCGACCATCTTTGGCCCGCTCTGAGAGAGGCTTTGACACGATGCCCGTTGCCTTGCCCTGCCGCTTGATCCTCGCCAGCGCGTCTCGAGATCGTCGCAAGCTCCTCGCCCAAGCAGGTTATATCTTTGATACGATGCCTGCCCACATCGACGAACCCAAAGACGCGACCGATGGCGATTGCCGACACTACGTGCATGACGTCGCGTGGAGGAAAGCGGCGGCGACGGCTCGACGCGTCGCAGACGGTCTCATCCTCGCCGCTGATACCGTGGGCTGGTTCCGAGGGAAAGTCATCGGAAAACCCGAAGACGAAGCCGACGCGAGGCGCATCCTTCGGACCTTGGCGGGGAAAATTCACGAACTGTGGACCGGGGTCATCCTCTGGAAACGCCCCCAGGATTGGCAGTTCTGCTGGCAAGAGGTCAGCGAGTGCCGGGTCAAACCATTCACCGACATCGAACTCGATGCTTATCTCGCGACCAACCGTTGGGTCGGATGTTCCGGAGCATATGCCGTTGAAGGACCTGATGATCCATACGTCGAAGTGGTTCGCGGCAGTGTGTCGAACGTCATCGGACTACCGATGGAGTCATTGGAGACGATGTTCGAGCGTGTGGCCCGAATCGGCTCCGGCTAGTTTCCGGTCGCCTCGAAAAGCGGCTCGATTCGCACGTCGTCCCACTGCACGACTCCCAACCCGGTCATGCCGATCGTGACGCGCACCTCCCCGGAGGCGGGAACTCGACGGTACAGATTGATAAGACGCCAATCCGTCGCCTCGGTCAGTCGGACAGCCAGCGGTTCCCCGCCCGCGCTGTCATAGAAGAGCGCCCCATCCGGCGAGGCAGAGATCGGACGGGGAATTCGTACCCATCCGCAGATGCGGACCAGTGTTCCCGGAGGCAGGCGCACCGGGTCGCTGGTCGCGGAGATGATCGTGCGTTCCAGAGCCTCCGGCGCGTTTTTCCCCTCCCGGGGCACCACGGCGAGTTCCAGATACCGCGCTCCTTCGTGCGGTTTGTCGATTCCCAGCCGAGCGGCCATTTGCACTTCGTCTTCGGTGCTCTGCGAGATCGACCAGCCCTGCGCTTGGGGCGACTCGAACCCACCCCCGGTCAACAGATTTTCCCCGGCGCGAGCACGTGCCAATGATTCCATGAACGACTTCTGCTTCGGCAGGGTGTAATAGCTGACGAGGTAAGGGGTGGCGGTTGGAGTCCCTGCCTCGGCCAGAGCGCGTTCCCACTGCCAACGCATCAACTGACGGACGGGGCGGAGAGCTCGATGGGCCTCGAGATACGCTTCGCGATAACGTCGCGATTGATGCAATGCCTGAGCCGACTGCCAACGACGTTCGGCGTCGCGGAGCAAGACCTGATCGCCGTACCGAGCTGCCGACGATTCAGTCAACTGGACATTGACTCGACGCACCTTATCCAATTCCGCACGAGCCAGGTCCACCGACCAACCCGACGCCGACTCAGCCATCCTTCGCATCTGCTGCTGCCACGATACCACGGGCCCCTCGGTGCTCATATCGCTAGTGAAGACGATGGCCGCCGTCAGGTCGAAATCCCCCAACACAATCTCGGTCCCTCCCGCAATTCGACGCGAGGTCAGGGTCCGTACCTCGACAGGGGAGACCTCCCACGGCTGAAAGTTGGGCGGCACCATCGGCACGACGAGGCGCAATCCCGCCGCCGACGCCTGACCGGGAACGCACTGCGAACCGGGACCCAGCCATATCGGCAGGACCAAGATGCCCTTCTCCGCGTGCAGCACGGCCGCTTTCACGTTCGGATGCGACGTGTCGATCCAGAGGGGCGGTTTCATCAACGACAGCAGGATCGGTTCGAGCATCTGCAATTCCAGGTTTAACAACGCGACCGCCAACAACCGATCGCGGCCTTGATGCGTGTCGGCCAGGAATCGATCCGACGAGAAGGCGATGCCACGGCAGCCGCTGGCCACGGCCAAATACGTCAACAAACGAATCTGCTCAGGTTGAGGTCCGATCGGTTCGTCGAACGAGGAGGTTGGCGGGCGCTGATACACCAGTTGGGTGTGCCATGCGGGGAGGTGCGTCTGCACCCAGGTCCAAGTAAAGGTCCCCGGTCGGGCCCAAAACCGACGCTGCCGCAACCAATCACGATACTGGGTGAGTTCCAGCCCGGTGTGCAAAGGCCAACGATGTACTCCCAACAGATCCACGTGACGCGAATAGGGCCAAAGGGCCTCCGACGCATCGACACCCACAGGACGATCCGGATCCACCTCTCGCACCCGAGAGGCCAATCGAGCCACCCGCTCCAACTGCGCCTCACCGCGATCGTCTCCCAGATGCCAGAACAGCAAACGCCCGCTGTGGTGCAAACGTGACAGCGTCTCCCGGGGCAGTAACTCGGATCGTGCGACCGGTAGGACGCCTTCATCGAGGTCCGGCAAGGCAAGCATGGGCACTGCAAACAGTTCCAGCTTCGTCAATTCGTCGATGGTCAGTTGCGACGCAGTCGGTTCGAGGAACAAAGTGTTGAAACCGGCTCGCCGATGCACTTCAACAGGTGTATCCGTCAATCGGATGCCTCGGAAAAAGAAGCGTCGGCCGTCCACGGTGAGCTGATCGCGCACGATTTCGACATGAGTAAGCGTCCGAGGTGTTCTCGATTCGACCGACGTCGATTCCGAAGTCGGGGGCGTCGGCCGATCTCCCAGCACCGGCCCGATCTCGATCTCGTTGATCCAAACTTGGACTTCCCCCTCGCCCGTGAAGAGATTCAGCACCAGTTGATCCACGTAGGCATCACTGACATCGATCTCCATCCCCATTTCCAGCCGGAGAATTTGCACCTGACGACGCAAGGCGCTGAGCGCGTCGCCCAGGTCCAGTCGCTGCCAATTATGAGCGTGGCTGTAACGAGGACCTTCGATGAATACGGTGCGTGCCGACTCCGGTCGCTGAGGATTTCGGACATGCGGCAAGACAACTCGCGCCAAAAGTTGGATGCCGCTCGACTTCGATCGTAGCCACAGTCCTGCTTTCAACTCGGGAGTCATCGGTGCGCGGGGTGTGGGATAGACGAAGTGAATGAACGGCTCGGAGGCGGGATCAGCCCGCTCAGCCACGATTCGGATCGTCTCGGAAGCATCACCTTTGTGAGCGTGGTCGCGCGAGATGCGATGCTCTTTGATTTCGTACCGGACACTGGCTTGGCCGCGAAGAAAAAAAACATTTCCCTCACCCAACGGCTGCCGATGAATCCTCTCCGCGGCGAACGCGAGGGGGACGCCCCATCCGAACCAGACAATGACAAGTGCCTCGATTCGTCCGATCTTGAACATCCCGTCTTTCCATGAGGAAAATCACTGCTCCGCAATAATGCATCCCAGGCCGCAAGAAAAGTCGAATCTGCCGCGTCGTTTTGCTCTCACCTTGACCTGTCGGCCCAAACCACTTAGCATCAACTTCAGACCCACCGCTGGCGGTCGGCGAAGCCGACTGGTTGACTTACCCCGCCTCGTCTTTTCTCGTCGGATCCATGACAACGGAGGCCGTTGGCATGCGTGGCACAATGGCGACGTTATTGGCCCTTCTCCTGGTGCCTGGAAGAGAAGCCCAAGCCCAGCCCAATTTACCGACTTTACCTCGGCCTCGATTGCAGTCGATCTTCCCCATGGGCGCCAAGGTGGGAGCGACCGTCGAGGTGACATTGACCGGTACCGACATTGAAGACCCCGAGGATTTGCATTTCAGTCATCCGGGGATCAAGGCGGAACCGATTGCCCCGATGCCCGCGGCCGACAGGAAGCCCGCCGAACCGCCTCCGATGCCGACGCCGCGTCGAAAAGGCAACCGGAATCCTCCACCTGGGGTGACGCGATTCAAGGTGGTTGTTGGCCCGGATGTGCCTCTGGGACTTTACGACGTTCGCTTGATCAACAAGTGGGGCATCAGCAACCCGAGATCGTTCGTGGTCGGTTCCCTCGATGAAATGAACGAGGTAGAGCCAAATAACGATCTGCCTCAGGCTCAATCCGTGGCGCTGAACCGTGTGGTCAATGGGATTGTCAATCAACCGACCGATGTGGATTACTTCCAAGTGACGGCAACGAAAGGTCAGCGGGTGTTGCTGCACGTCGCCGCATCGAGCATCGACAGCCGTGCGAGGCCGGCCCTTGAGGTGTACGACTCTCGAGGACACCGGATCCTGTTTCAGCGCTGTTATCGTGACGCCGATGTCCTGGCCGATCTGGTCTGGCCTCAGGATGGCCCGTGCTTTGTCCGCATCTTCCAGTTCACGCACAATGCTGGGAGTGCCGACCATTTTTACCGCTTGACCATCACCACGGGGCCGTGGATCGACGCCGTCTTTCCTCCGATGATCGAACCCGGGCAGTCGGCCGACATCACTGTGTATGGGCGGAATATCCCTGGAGGCACGCTGGATCCCACCGCGATCGACGATGGCCGAACTCTGGAAAAGTTGACCCTTCAGATCGCAGCCCCCAACGACCCACCAGCGCGGGATCGTTTGGAGTGCCGCGACCATTTGTCGGTCCAGCGGGGCTTGCTCGAGGGCTTTGAGTATCGTCTGACAGGATCTTCCGGTTCATCGAACCCGGCCATGATCCTGTTCGCGGAGGCTCCGGTTCGTCGGGAACAAGAGCCGAACGACCAACCCGACCAGGCCACGCCGATCACGCTGCCCGCCGACATTGCCGGCAGGATCGATCGTCCGAACGATCGAGATTGTTACCTGATTCCAGCGAAAAAGGGCGAGACCTGGGTCATCGACTTGATGGGCGAGCGAATCGGAGCGACTGCCGACCTGTATTTGAAGGTGCGATCCCAAGATCCCAAGGCGAGAGCGATCACCGAACAGGATGACCTGAAGGAATTCGTGCATCCATTCCAATTTTTCAACCAGACGAGCGATCCACCGCCTTATCTGTTCACAGCACCGGCAGACGGCAACTACGTCGTCACGGTCGGGGCGAATGATAGCATCACCGAGTATGGCCCAAGGCAGATTTATCGGCTGAAAATCACAGCACCCAAACCTGATTTTCGCTTGGTGGTGATGCCTGCCTCACCGATCCGACCCGAGGCTGGCATTTTGCCAGCGGGGGGCGAGTTGGCCTTGGATGTCTTCGTCGATCGTCGAGAGGGCTTCAACGGCCCGGTGGAACTCAGCGTCGAGGGGCTTCCCGCGGGGGTCCATTGCCCGCCGCAGCGACTTGGCCCCAACCAACGCCACACCGTTTTGGTGCTCAGCGCCACCGCCGACCTTCAACCGGACGAAGTCGTTCTCACCGTCCGGGGAACCGCGACGATCAATGGCCAGCCCGTCACTCACCAGGCCCGCCCCGCCACCATCGTGTGGGCCGGCCAGCCACAGCAGCCTGTTTTGAGTCGGATGGATCGTCAACTCATCGTCGCCGTCCGAGATAAACCCCCATATCGGTTGACAGCGCGACCCGCGGAAATAACGGTCAAGCAAGGCGACAAGGCCAAGCTGCAAATTCATGTGGAGCGGATTTGGCCCGAATTCAAGGTGCCCGTGCAAGTCAACGCTGTTCCCGGCCCGCAGCCGAATCAACCCCTCATCGCGGGCATTCAATTCAACGGCAACAATCAGCCGCTCACCATCCCCGCCGACAAAAACGAGGGCGAAGCTGCTCTGCAAGTTGCGAACAATGCCCCCTTGGGAACCTATTCCTACGTTCTCCGAGCCGAGGCCCAGTATCCGTTCGAGAAGGTCAAAGGGCAAAAGGTGAATACGGCAGTCCCGGCGCATGCTCTCCCCATTACTCTGACCATCGTCCCCGCTTCGTTGGCGACCGTGACCGCGAACATCGGCGAGATCAAAGTCGGCACCAACAGCGAGTTCACGATCAAGGTGGCCCGACAAGCCGGTTATGCTGGCGAGTTGCACGTCAAGGTGGTGCTGCCGGACACCGCGAAGGGGATCTCGGTACCCGAGGGCAAAATCGCCCCGGACCAGAACGAGACAAAGCTGCCGATCATGGTCGCCGCCGACGCCAAGCCAGGTGAAATCGCCAATGTGGTCGTGCAGGTAACAGGCCTTTTCGAGGGGAAAACACCGATCGTCAGCGAGACGAAAATCAACTTGAAATTGGTGCCGTAGCGAGGGTGGAGGCCAACACCTGCTTCCACCGACAGGGTGACCGTGGAGTGTACTCAATGCATCGACGACTACTGAGCGTGCTTTTCGGAGCTTGGATGGGTGTCGCCTGGGCCGCGGACAAACCGATCGAGGTGATCGCCCTGGATCGGAAGGAACCGGTGCAGTACGAGAAGGACATCGAGCCGATTTTACGTGCGAAATGTACGGTTTGCCACTCAGGCAAGGAACTGAAGGGTAAGTTCGACGCCGGAAGCTACGCGGGAGTGATGAAAGGTGGATCGAAAGGACCGGTGGTGGTTCCGGGGAAGTCGGGCGAGTCGCCCTTGGTTCACTATGTCGGGAAAACGCAAAAGCCTTTTATGCCGCCCAAAGATGAGGAACCGTTGACACCTCAGGAACTTGCGTTGATCAAACTGTGGATCGACCAAGGGGCCAAGCCTCCGACGACTGTGTTGGCCAAGCCGATAGTAACGCTGTCGGCGATTCCATCGGCTTTCGCCCCTGCCCGTGCCATCGTGTTGACGGCCCAAGGAGCGGAGGTGATTGTGGGTCGAGGCAATCAGATCCATGTGTATGAGACGGCCAGCGGCAAGCACCTTCGGCAATTTACCGATCCCAATTTAAAGGAGCCGCCCGCCGCCCATCGCTCTCTCGTCGAGTCGCTCGCCCTCTCAGCGGATGGGAAGTGGCTTGCCTCGGGGTCATTTCAAGAAGTTGTCATTTGGGACTTCGCCACCGGCGCCATTGCCCATCGCATCACCGGATTTGCTCACAACGTCGTCGCGTTAGCATTTTCGCCCCAAGGCACACGTCTGGCGTGTGGCGGAGGCGCTCCGACGGAAGATGGTGAATTGAAACTCGTCGATGCCGCCAATGGGGCCGTGCTGCTCGACATCAAAAATGCCCACAGCGATACCGTCTACGGTTTGGCCTTCAGTCCCGACGGCAATTTGATCGCCTCCGCCTCGGCCGATAAATTTGTCAAGGTCCACCAAGCCTTGGATGGCAAATGGGTCAAATCGTTTGAAGGACACACCCATCACGTCCTGGATGTCAGTTGGAGACACGACGGCAAACTTCTCGCCAGTGCTGGTGCGGACAACGTCATCAAGGTTTGGGACTTTGAGAGCGGAGAACAACGTCGAACGATTGTCGGGCACGGGAAATACGTCAGCCGCGTGGTCTTCGTCGCGAAGACAACACTGATCGTCACCACCTCGGGCGATCGCACCGCGCGGACATGGAATTCGGAGAACGGTGGGGCCGTGTGGCAGTACAACGCCGCCAGCGACTCCCTCGACGCCGTCGCTGTCAGTTCCGACGGGAAATGGGTCGTCGTCGGAGGAACAGAGGGCCTGGCTCGCGTGCTTGACGGCAAGACGGGCAAACTGCTTCACGAATTGAAACCGACTGACAACTCGCCGATGCCTCCGAAGCCTTAATCTTCCGATCCCTCAGATCACGCGGCACGACACGAGGAATCGGAAACTGTTTCAAAATTCGCGGCACCGCAATGGGTCATTTTTACATTTTCCGCCGTTGGTTCGATATGACCCGATCATTTTAGCTCGTCCGCAACATTGTCACAGATCGGCATTTGCGGTGAATGAAGTCGTGCCGACCAGTGAACCATTTTGCTCCTGGCTCAACTTTTGCGGATAGAGTTGGCGCAGTCCCCTCAGTAGGGAAGCTCAGGGGCTGCGACCCCCCTTGGGCTTCTGCCCCCAATCGTGGAGGCGATCCGAATGGCCATTCGACGGCTGTTCTTCGCGGCAATTGCGCTTAGTCTGTTCCCCTGGTTTTGTTCCGCTGCCAGTTATCGCACCCCCAACTTCCTGGTCGAAGCCGCCACGGAAAAGTTGGCCCGGGAATTCGGCGATGCGGCCGAACACTATCGCCGGACCAAGGCCCTCGAATGGTTGGGCCAAGAAATGCCGCCCTGGCAGCGGCCGTGCCCCTTACGTGTAGAGATCAGCCCCGACGGTCCTGAAGGCGCCACCACCTTTGATTTCGCCCAACGTCCCCTCTATCAATTCATGCGCATCCGAGGTCCCAAAGAGCGCCTCCTCAACAGCGTCCTGCCGCATGAAATCACTCACACCGTCTTCGCCTTCTATTTCCAAGCCCCCGTGCCTCGCTGGGCCGACGAAGGAGGGTCGGTCCTCTCCGAAGACGATCGGGAACGTGCCCTGCACGACCAGATGTGCCGCCAATTTCTCAATCAGGGTCGGGCCATGCGCTTGAACTACCTGTTCAATCTCCGCGAGTATCCTGGCGATGTGATGGTGCTGTACGCCCAAGGTTTCTCCATCGCCCGTTTCCTCGTCGAACAACGTGACCGCGCAACGTTCCTGAAATTCGTGCAAGCCGGCCAACGACAAGGCTGGGATCAGGCGGCCCAATCTTATTACGGCTTCGCCAACGTCAATGCCCTGGAAACGGCATGGATCGACAGCTTACGGAAACCAAGGTCCGCGACGGCAGTGGCCTCGGGACTGAATCAATCACCACCGCTTGAACTTGCTCAGGTCCGCTCCACCGAACTCACCGGGCGACGCATCATCCGCACGACCGATCCCCCCGTCCAACCTGACTTGACTCCTGGATCGGCTCGCGCCAGCGGCGCCAGCTTGGGGCTTCCGGGCGAGCGTTTTCGCTCCAAGCTTCCCGCCAACACTCCCACCACCGTCGCGGGGCTGCCCGAACCCGCCTACGAGGCCCCCGAGCCTCCGTTACCTCCTCCCCCTCCGATCGCGTATCCATCGCGGCCCGCCCGGCTCGGAACTCCCAGCCTCGGTCCCAAGCTCTGGTAGTTCGCAATGCCGCTCTTCTTGACTCCTAATATCGCCCACGGCGTCT
>CAKZUU010000239.1 GCA_937922175.1 uncultured Gemmataceae bacterium | reverse complement strand
ACTCGATGCGGAACGACGATCGGGCCGCGATCCCTCGATCGATTCGCTGGCCCGGGAGCATCCGGACCTCGCCGACGAGCTCCGCCAACTCTGGGCCTTGGACAACATCGCCTGCCTGGTCGCCCGCGTCGCCGACTCGACAGCGAGCCTTTCCCCGACGACCTCGCCCGAGACCCAGGTTTTGGATCAATTGCCGCGATCATTTGGCGATTATGAGCTGCTGGAGGAAATCGGTCGCGGCGGGATGGGCGTGGTCTACAAAGCCAAGCAGAAGGGACTGGACCGACTGGTCGCATTGAAGATGCTGCTCCACGGCGATGTGGCCAGTTCGAGCGACCGTGCACGAATCCGGGCCGAGGCCAAGGCCGCCGCCGCCCTTCAACATCCGAACATCGTACCGGTCTACGATGTTGGCGAGGCCAACGGACGCGACTTTTTCACGATGCCCTACATCGCGGGGCCGACCTTGGCCGAAGTCCTCGCGCAAGGCCCTCTGCTGCCACGCGACGCGGCCCGACTTCTGGCCGGGCTGGGCCGCGCCGTCGATTATGCCCACCGTCAGGGGATCATTCATCGCGATTTGAAACCAGGCAACATCCTCTGCGCCGTCAATCCTCAAGAGCTCGCTGAAACGGCGATGGTCGATTCCGGCTCGATGACGAACGTTCGCCTGGTGCCGAGCCAGTGCAAAATCACGGATTTCGGGTTGGCGAAGAACCTGGGGCAGAATCGGGAAAGCTTGACGCAAAGCGGGGCCATCTTGGGGACCCCTAGCTTCATGCCCCCCGAGCAGGCCGCTAGCAATCGCGGCAGCATCGGCCCGGCAAGCGACGTGTACGCTTTGGGAGCTATCCTTTACAACTGTTTGACGGGTCGCCCCCCGTTTCAGGCTGCCACGCGAGTTGACACGTTAATCCAGGTGCTGGAGCAAGATCCGGTACCGCCAAGAATGTTAAACCCATCGGTCCCCCGGGACCTGGAGATCATTTGCCTGAAATGTTTGCAGAAGGCCCCGGAGTTGCGTTACGCCACCGCTGCGGAACTTGCCGCCGACCTGGAGGCGTTTCTCGCGGGAGAGCCATTGTCCATCGGACCCGGGGAGTTAGGAGAGTTGATCAGCCGTCTGTTCCGTCCCACCCATCATATCACGATCTTGGAAAACTGGGGCGGGCTTTGGATGGCCCATAGCGCCTTCACTTTCGCCCTTTGCGCGCTGACATGGATCATGCAACGATGGGGCTGGACCGACCGGGCGCCCTACATGACAATCTGGTTCGCGGGCATCCTGGTTTGGGCGGCGATCTTTTGGTGGATCCGACGACAGATCGGACCGGTGACGTTTGTCGAAAGGCAGATCGCGCATGTCTGGGCCGCCGGCGTCTCCGGCAGCTTCGCTGTCATGCTCTTGGAATGGTTGATGGACCGACCCGTGCTGCAATTTGCTCCCTTTCTGTCGGTCGTCGCCGGCATGGTTTTTTTGTGCAAAGCCGGTATCCTCTCCGGGCTGTTTTACTTGGCCACGGGAGCTATGTTCCTGGTGAGCGCCCTGATGATCTGGCTCCCGAATTGGGGGATGCTCGTCTACGGGGCCACGCTGGCCGCATGCTATTTCATCCCGGGATGGATCTTCTTTCGGCGGAAATCCGCAACCGCGGAGCCGCCCAACGTCCGCTCACAAAACTGACCGTCCATCTCCTCCCTGGATGACCATTTCAGGTCAGCGCTGTAGAATCATCCCATCAACCTTTTCTCTTCCCCTTTCGTGGCACGAGGTTTTCCCATGAATCGCCGAGACTTTTTGCATCAATCGGCCGTCTGGTCCGTCGGCGTCGGCCTGTCCGCCCGAGTTTCTCTGTTCGCCGACGATGCCAAAAAACCCTGGTTCGAGATCTCGTTAGCCCAATGGTCGTTGCACCGGACATTTTTCGGCAAAAAGGCCAACCCGCTGGACTTCGCCCGCATCGCGAAAAGCGAGTATGGGATCCACGCCATCGAATACGTGAATCAGTTCTACCGAGAAAAGAAAAACGACGACAAAACACTGGCCGAACTGAAAAAGCGTGCCCAGGGCGAGGGCGTTCGCAGTGTTCTGATCATGTGTGACGGCGAAGGGGCTCTCGGGGACGCCGACGAAAAACGCCGCAAACAAGCCGTTCAAAACCACGTCCGCTGGGCCGAGTGGGCGAAAGAACTGGGTTGCCACTCGATTCGGGTGAATGCGCAAAGTTCCGGCAGCTACGACGAGCAACTCGAACGAGCCGCCGACGGCTTGCGCCAACTCACGGAAGT
This sequence comes from uncultured Gemmataceae bacterium, assembly GCA_937922175.1. GTDB lineage: Bacteria > Planctomycetota > Planctomycetia > Gemmatales > Gemmataceae > CAKZUU01. Next base: position 4,817 of record CAKZUU010000239.1, on the reverse strand, counting down.
GACGGCTGGCATGGGAATCAACACCATCGTCGAGAACCACGGCGGTCTCTCATCGAATGGTCAATGGCTCGCTGCCGTCATGAAAAAAGTCAATCATCCCTGTTGCGGTACCCTCCCTGACTTCGGCAACTTCAACATCGGCGGCGGCAAAACCTATGATCGTTATCAGGGGGTGAAGGAACTCATGCCCTTCGCGAAAGGAGTCAGTGCCAAGTCCCACGACTTCGATGAGGCGGGTAACGAAATCCACACCGATTACCGCAAAATGCTTCAAATCGTCCATCAAGCGGGATACCGCGGCTTCATCGGCATCGAGTACGAGGGAAGCAAGCTCAGCGAACCGGAGGGCATTCGCGCCACTAAGAAGCTGTTGGAACGGATCCGATCGGAGATGGTCGGCTGACGTGCGAAAAAGGCCGAACCACAAACAGCGGACATCGAACGACTCGACGGACAACAACGAACAGCGGGTAGGAGCCACGAGCTTCTGCCCGCTGCCCGATGAAATGGTCATCGTCGGATAAGACCAAGCCAGCTCAGCAACCCGAGCGAGCTGATCCCAAGGGCGAACCCAAGAATCAATCCCATCGCCAAGACGACAGAGCGCGACCAGTTTCGCCGAGGCGTGGGTTGGGGGTGAGCCGGCATCGGCAAGGACAAGGCAGACTGACCGGTCACTGCCGTCAAGCTGGATCGTGGGCTGGGCCAAGTACTCAAATCCGGCAGTCCCCCCGACGCCTCGTGATCCGGCTCCAAAGGAGCGCCCAAGAACGCCGTCGAAGGAACTGCATGCGGAGCCAGCGCAAGCGCCGCATCAAGGGGACTTTGATACCTTTCCAGCGGATTCTTCGCCATTAACGTCTCCACGACCTCGATGACGGGCCGAGGGATTTCCGGTCGTAAATCCTCGAGCGGCGGGGGGCGCTCGGTCAAATGACGGACCATTTTTTCGAGAGCTTGTCCACCGGCGAAGGGTGGCCGACCCGCCAGAAGAAAATAGAATGTGCAACCCAAACTGTACAAGTCCGAGCGAATATCGACGCTGTGCCAATCCCGCGCCTGTTCCGGGGACAGGTAGTCGGGAGTGCCGATGACGGTCCGACGGTCGAAGGGGACGTTTTCTGCCTCCGCCTCGAGGTGCGACTCGCTCAGCTGCAATCGCGCCAAGCCAAAGTCCAGGATCTTAAGCAGGGGGCCCGTGCCCAGAGGATTGCGGCGCTGCACGAGCAGGTTGGACGGTTTGATGTCCCGGTGGACCATGCCCAGTTCGTGAGCATATTGCAAACCCAGAGCCGCTTGCCGAATCAATTCGCAAGCGACCCCCACGGGCAGTGGCCCATCTCGCCGCACGAGCGATTGCAAATCGGGCCCATCGACATATTCGAGCACCAGAAAGTACCGACCCGCCACATGATCGGCATCGTAAGCCGTCACGATATTCGGATGTTGCAAGCGAGCCGCTAGTTTGACTTCCCGCTCGAACAATTGGCGAGCTTGCTCCGTCTGAACCAAATCCGAGACCAGAACTTTGATGGCCACCAATCGGCCCATCCCCACATGTTCCGCCTTGAAAACGCGGCCCATGCCTCCTTTGCCGATCGGCTCCAAAATCTTGTATTGCCCCAGCAAAAACCCGTCGGTTCGGTCCGCTAACAGCATCCGAACTTGAAAACGGGTCATCAATCGCTTTTCGACCAGCAATTTGCCCAACTGGCGTCCGTCGGCCGTCTGCGCGGCGGCCTCGTAAGCCTGCTGCATCTGCTCCAGCGTCAGCAGCTTGCTCCGCTGCAATCGCCGCATGAACAGTTCTCGGCTCACCGTCGGCACGGTCATGCCGCTGAATCCCCCCACATCTCCGCCCCTCCGCATTATAATTCCCCAGCAATCCGGTTCAAATGTCAAACGTTCCGAGTGCTCGCCCTTGATACCATCCGCCTCGACCGCGAAACGTCCGAAGCCGGCGTTCCCTATGAGCGAGCGACGTCAGCAATCGATGCCGAAAAGCGCCTCTCGGCGGTTCCGGGTTGGGAAGGAGTAGGGGGTCCACGAATTCCGCGATGACTGCCGTTGACTCGACCACAAATTGGTACGTCGATTTAGTCTTTGATCGGCCGATGGATCACGCCTACACCTACTCGATCCCGCCTGCGTGGGTCGGTCAAGTGACCGAGGGTCAACGGATCGAGGCTCCGTTTGGCCGAGGGAATCGCCTCGAAGTGGGCATCGCCGTTCGCGTGCATCAACAGCCGCCCTCAGTCGCCCCGAAACAGATCCACGCCCTTCTCGACGTCGAACCTCTTGTTCCCGAGTCCTTGCTGCGCCTGTCGCGGTGGTTAGCCGATTACTACCTCTGTTCCTGGGGACAAGCTCTCTTTGCCGTCATACCCGCCGCCGTCTTTCGCGATGCCGGCCTCCGTGAGACGATCCTGATCGAGGCCGTTCCCGAATCCTCCACTCTCTCGCCTCGGCCGCATTTGACCGTGAAACAAATCGCCGTCCTCAAACACCTCCGACAGCGGGGACCACAACCCATCCGCGAACTCGCCCGTCAGGTCGGCTGCGGCGCGACACCGATTCAGGCACTCATCTCCAAGGGACTCGCTCGACGACTGGCGCTTCGCAACGACACCATCGATCCACCTAAAGCCACCTGCACGACCGACAATGGCCCTTCCCTGACTCCTGACCAGCAACAAACCTGGAGGCAGATCAAAGACGCCCTTGAATCATCTCGGTTCCAAGCCTTGTTGCTGCACGGAGTCACCGGCAGCGGCAAGACCGAATTGTACCTCCGAGCGATTTCTCACGTTGTCTCCGCGGGAAAACAAGCCCTCGTCCTCGTTCCTGAAATCAGCCTGACCCCGCAGACAATCGATCGATTCCGGGGCCGCTGCGGTTCCGTTGCTGCCCTCCACAGCCATCTTCGGGAAACGGAACGTGCCAGCTATTGGCGACAGATCGCTCAGGGCCGAATCCAGGTCGTTGTCGGGGCCCGAAGTGCCGTCTTCGCCCCGTTGAACCAACTTGGCCTCATCGTGGTGGACGAAGAGCACGAGCAAACGTTCAAACAAGAGGCCATCCCCCGCTATCATGCTCGTGACGTTGCCGTGATGCGGGCCCGGATGGAGAACATCCCGATCGTGTTAGGGTCCGCGACTCCTTCGCTTGAATCCTGGTGGAATGCCCAACGTGGCCACTACCAGCTTCTCACGCTGCCCCGTCGTGTTCTTCAGCAGCCGCTCCCCGAAGTGCAAATCATCGATCTCCGCCACGATGGACCAGCCCTCCGAACGGACACCCTCAGCCCCAAACTCGAACACGCCATCTCCGATGCCCTCGCGGATTCCGGCCAGGTCATCCTTTTATTGAATCGTCGCGGCTTTTCGACCCATATCATATGCCCCCGCTGCGGCTACGTTGCCACGTGTGATCAATGTGACCTCGCTCTAACCTATCATCGCCATCGGCAGATGTTACTTTGCCACTATTGCGGCTTCCAGCGACCCCCTATCGTCGCCTGCCCCGTCTGCTCCTACCGACCTTTACGCTATCAAGGCACCGGCACTGAGAAACTCCAAGCCGAACTCGAGAGGAAATTCCCTCAGCGGCTGATCCGCCGCATGGACAGTGATACCGTTGAACGCCCCGGCAGTCATCGACATATCTTCGACGAATTCCGCGCGGGCCGTATTGACATTCTCATGGGCACACAGATGATTGCCAAGGGATTAGATTTCCCCAACGTGACTTTGGTAGGAGTCGTCAATGCGGATGTTGGTTTACACCTGCCCGATTTTCGCGCCGCCGAGCGTACCTTCCAACTATTGGCTCAGGTCGCCGGTCGAACCGGCCGAGGACACCGCCCCGGGCGTGTCATGATTCAAACATTCACCCCCGAACATCCCAGCATCGCCCGGGCGGCTCAGCATGATTATGTCAGTTTTGTTCACCACGAGTTGGACTATCGGCGGCGACATGGTTATCCCCCCTTCCAACGCCTGGCGCGCCTCATGATCCGCAGCCGCCAACAAGAAGACGCCCAAACATGTGCCGAGCGATTTCGCAACGCTTTTCAAGCGGCTCTCCGCCGCTCCCCCGATCGTGCGGGTACGATCCGTTGGCTCGGTCCGGCCGAATGTCCGGTGTTCCGTCTAAATCATTATTTTCGATACCATTTCCAGATTCATTCTTCTCGTGCCGGCATTCTCCACGAAGTTCTCCGCGAGGTTCTGGCCTCGGTTCAAGTTCCGCCTCGGGCCGAATACCAGGTCGATATTGACCCCTACCAGATGTTATGACGATCGCAGTATTTGAAATGCGAACGTGACGCCAACGATTACGAATTCATGACGATTTTTTGAATCAAGGCCTTCATCTTTTCCAACCCCGTGCGCGCGACGATTCGAGCATCGTGTTTCCAATATTCACGATTGAATAATTCCAGGGACAGCGCACCGTGGAAATGCTGCGCGACGAGATCTCGAAGGATTTGCTGCAACGGGGCGATTCCATCTCCTGGGTAGACACGATCCGAGTCCTTGATCTCTTCGCGCGGTGGGTTGGCGGGATAGTCATTCATATGAAAGACGGGCATCGCTTCAGGACCTAACATCTTCAAGCCGTGGAATCCACTGCCGCCCTTGTAGAGGTGATATACATCAGCGAGAATGCACGCCTGGGGGTGATCGGCCTCGATTGCGACCATCACGGCCTCGCTCAGTTTGCCGAGAGTTTTTGAGAATCCCCATATTTCCAACATCGGCACAACACCAATTTGGTCGCCCACTTCGAGCAGGGCGCGGTAACGCTCTGCGAGA
>CAKZUU010000238.1 GCA_937922175.1 uncultured Gemmataceae bacterium | reverse complement strand
AGATCTACGTCGACAGCGGTGGACCGTCTTGATACAGCCCGGTGACCAGGTTCTGGGCAGCGTCGCGATACGGTCGCTCGATGCTCAATTCCACCCGCCCTTGAGTCATCCCCGGCAGGTCTTGCAAGACCTCCATCCGAGCCGCTTGGACGATAATCTTCGTCCGAAACCATCCCTTGCGCAACGAGACGGAAATCAAATCTTCTAACGGGACGCGAACCTCTTTGACTCCAGATTTCAGGAAACCGGCAACGGCATCGGTGACCTGAAACTCGAACGTCAGGTGCGTGCCCTCATCGCGCAAAATGCCGTGGCACTCGCCCAGACCGCCGAAGACTTCAATGGAAAAGGGCACGGCGTTCATGCCGCTTATTATACCAAATTTAAGACAGCTTTCTCAGTCGGTACTTTCTTCGTCGAACGGGTCAATCCCCATTAAGGAAGATGGGCGGCAAGTCGTTGGCCCCTCGGGCCGAAGGTCCCAGAACGTGCCGCAACCTTTTCAGCGCTCGACGACAAGGGGAAACATCGTTCCGGAAGGCGTCGAGCATCGGCCAACGACGGGACGTTTGGCAATTCCTGAAAAATGTCGGCGCATCATGCGAGGATCGGTCTCGTCATCTTCCCGATGCACCGTCCATTCCTCGCGGAGCACAAAGATTTCCAGCCAACGCCGGTGGGACACATTCGACCGAACCCATGGCCCATCCGAAGGCGAAACCCGAGGAACCGGGCCCGCATCCGACTGCAAAAACAATGGCATTTTCATCGAGAGCGAGCTGGGAACGACGGGCTTCCTCCTCTATGGGTTGACTGCCCGCTCGCTGTTGGAGTCGATGGCGACAACAAAATCACGGAAACAGCGGGCAATCGTCGCCCATGATCCAAGCTCGTCTTTGAGTCGGTGGGAATTTCCCGCGGATTCGTCTTCAGGTCATCCGTTGTACAGGCTGAAGGGAGGGACCAAGGGCGACATTCGGCATGGAGTTCTGCCAGCCGGCGGTCTTGTCAGCGTTGCCGGTGTTGAGTAGAGTCGAAGGAGTCGGATGGCCTGTTGTAAACTTTTAGGTCCCGAGGGTTGATCATGCGCCTGTTGACCGTCGGTTTGAGTTTGTGTCTGGCATGGACCATCGCCGGGCAAGTTCGAGCGGAAGAGAAAACGCTTCAGGGGAAAATCACCTGTGCCAAATGCGAATTGGCCAAGAGTGACAAATGCGAGACCGTGATCGTGGTTAAGGAGTCCGGCAAGGAAGTGACTTACTACTTCGACGCGGAGTCGCACAAGAAATACCACGGGAAGGTCTGCACGGAAGGGGCGGACGGGACCGTCGTTGGAGCGGTCACCAAAAGCGGTGAGAAGCTGATCGTGAAAGCCACGAAAGTGGAACTCAAGAAGTAGCTCTTCAGACCAGGACGAAGACGCTTGACGAGCGAACAGGGGCGGCGGTTACTCCTGACAAGAGACTGTCGCCCCTGTTTCGTTTCTCCGGGCACGGAGAATTCGAGGCCCCCTCGCAACGACAATCGGAGGGGGCGAAGTGGTCGTGCGCGGTGTTAACTGCAACCGGATGTCGCCCCGCACGTGTCACATTTGCAGCAGGCGCCACTCCGGACGAGGGTCAGTTGGCCGCACTCGGGGCAGGGGTCGCCCTCGTACCCTTTGAGGCGGGCAAGGCGAACCTTGTCCGCCGAGGGCAGAGTCGCCGCCGAGGCTTGGGACGTTCGACCTGGATTATTTCCCGGTCCGTGTCCATTTCGATTGAACGGCTTCAAATGAGTCGTCTTTGGATGGCTGAAGGCTCGATTCGGAGTTTGCTGCGGCTCCACGAGTCGTTCGGCGACGATTTCTTCGTCTTCAAAGTCGGTTTCGATTCGATCCTGCTGATGCAGGGCGTCGCCGCGAAGGTCTTCGGGCGACACATGAGCGAGATCGTGCCGGTCGAGGTAGCTGATCGCCAGCTCGCGGAAGATGTAGTCGATGATCGACGTGGTCATCTTGATGTGAGGGTTGCCCAGGACCACGCCGTTCGGCTCGAAGCGGGTAAAGATGAAGGCATCGACGAATTCTTCCAACGGCACCCCATGCTGCAGGCCAAGACTGACCGCGATGGCGAAACAGTTGGTCATGCTGCGGAAGGCCGCGCCCTCTTTGTGCATGTCGATGAAGATTTCGCCGAGCGATCCATCCTCGTATTCTCCTGTTCGTAGATACATCTTGTGATTGCCGATTCGGCACTTCTGGGTGTAACCAGCCCGGCGATCCGGCAGCCGCCGACGCCGTGCAATGTACCGATGGACGATCTTCTCGGCGACCCGCACCGGCTCGGCGGTGGGCTCGAAACGTCGAACGGGTGGATCGGACGAGGCCGCCTCTTCCCGATCGGATTTCTCGTCCTCCCATGACAAGTCGGTCACCGTGTTGAGAGGTTGGCTGAGCTTCGACCCATCGCGATAAATCGCGTTGGCTTTCAACATCAGCGTCCAGCTGAGTTGATACGCCGCCTTGATGTCTTCGATTGTCGCCTCGTAGGGCATATTAATCGTTTTGCTGATCGCTCCGCTGATGAACGGTTGGGCCGCGGCCATCATGCGGATGTGCGCCTCGACGGACAGGAAACGTTTCCCAGTCCGACCGCATTTGTTGGCACAATCGAAGACCGGATAATGCTGGGGCTTCAGGTGCGGGGCGCCTTCGATGGTCATCGTGCCGCACACGTACGAATTGGCTTGAGCGATTTGTTCACGGGTGAATCCCATCGCGGCGAGGATGTCGAGTTGCGGCGACTCCATCTGGGCGTCGCTCATTCCCAAACAGGTTCGGAGCACCTCGTCCCCGATGACATAACGGTTGAACGCGAACGGCAACTCGAAGGTCAGAGGGAGCGATTCCTCGATCCGAGCGATGACCTCGTCGGGTAGACCTCGCGCCTTGAGGCTCTCGCGATTGATGTGCGGACATCCTTGCAGCGAACCGGTGCCCCGGCAGTAACGAACGATGTCGTCGATTTGCTCGGGCGAATAGCCCAACCGAGCCAAGGCCGGGGGAACGGATTGGTTGATAATTTTGAAGTAACCACCGCCGGCGAGTTTCTTGAATTTCACCAATGCGAAGTCGGGTTCGATCCCCGTGGTATCGCAATCCATGACCAAGGCGATCGTGCCCGTGGGGGCGATCACGGTCACTTGGGCATTGCGGAAGCCGTGCTGCTGCCCGAGTTCGCACATGCGATCGCACTCAGCACGGGCCGCCCGGAGCAGATACTCGGGACAATGGTTGGGGTCGATGCCGACGGGCGTGATGGTCAATCCTTCATACTCCGAAGGGTCGGCGTTGTAAGCGGCCCGGCGGTGATTACGAATCACGCGCAGCATCGCCTCGCGATTGGCGGAGTAGCGGGGGAATGGCCCAAGCTCCGCGGCCAACTCGGCACTGATGGAATAGGCCGAAGCATGCATCAACGCCGTGATCGCTCCGCACTGTGCTCGACCTTCCGGCGAGTCATAGGGGATGCCCTGAACCATCAACAACGCACCGAGGTTGGCGTACCCCAGACCCAGCGTGCGAAAGTCGAACGACTTTTGCGCAACGGGCACACTGGGGAATTGGGCCATGTACACCGAGATTTCCAGGATGATCGTCCACAATCGGCACACATGCTGGAACGATTCGACGTCAAAAAGGCCGGTCACGGGATCGTAGAATCGCAGCAGGTTGATTGAGGCCAAATTGCATGCCGTGTCGTCCAGGAACATGTACTCCGAGCAAGGATTACTGGCGTTGATCCGACCATCGGCGGGGCAGGTGTGCCATTCGTTGATCGTCGTGTCGAATTGCACGCCGGGGTCGGCACACGACCACGCCGCATACGCGATCTGATCCCACAGTGCTCGGGCCTTCAACACGCGACAAGGTTTGGGGTCACGTTTCTCCCGCAGGGCCTTGGCTTTTTCGGTGCGCCAGTACAGCGGCCAATCGCCGTCCTGTTGCAACGCTTTCATGAACGAGTTCGGAACGCGGACGGAGTTGTTGCTGTTCTGTCCGGACACGGTGTAATACGCTTTGGAGGTCCAGTCTGTGTTGTACTCTTCGACTTGGACTTCGCGGACTCCTTGACGGGCCAATTGGATCGCGCGAGCGATGTAATTCTCCGGGATGAGGTCGGCACGGGCCTGTTGAATCGCTTTCCGCAAAACGGGGTTGTGTTTCGGCTCGTATCGTTGTGGTTCGGTCCCCTCGGAGCAGGCTTTGAGGACGGCGTTCATATGCCGGTTCAATAGCTTCGAGCCGGTTACCAAGGCGGCAACTTTTTGCTCCTCGACCACTTTCCAGTTGATGAACTCCTCAATGTCGGGATGATCGAGTTGCAGGACGACCATTTTGGCGGCGCGACGAGTCGTGCCGCCCGACTTGATGGCGCCGGCGGCCCGGTCGCCGATCTTGAGAAAGCTCATCAGACCGCTGGAACGCCCTCCGCCGGAGAGAGGTTCGCCTTCGCCGCGCAGCGAGGAGAAATCGCTCCCGGTGCCCGAGCCATACTTGAAGATCCGGGCCTCGCGGACCCAAAGGTCCATGATGCCGCCTTCATTCACCAAGTCGTCGGCGACGCTTTGGATGAAGCAGGCATGCGGGGCAGGTCGCTCATACGCCGAGGTCGAGCGGCGAACCTGTCGGGTGTCCGGATCGACATAGAAATGACCTTGTGGCGGCCCTTCGATGCCGTAAGCCCAGTGCAAGCCGGTATTGAACCATTGCGGGCTGTTCGGGGCGGCCATTTGCGTGGCCAGCATGTACACGGTTTCGTCGTAGAAGGCCCGGGCGTCGGCCTCGGTGGAGAAGTAACCCCCTTTCCACCCCCAATAGGTCCAACAGCCTGCCAATCGATGAAAAACCTGTCGCGAATTCGTTTCCCCCCCAAAAGCGGCACCGTCGGCGGGGATGCAACGTCGCAGCCATTCGGGGACGCCGGTCTCGGCAACGCGCTCCGTCTTGGATGGGACGCCGGCTCGGCGAAAATACTTCTGCGCCAGCACGTCCACTGCCACTTGCGACCATGATTCCGGAACGGCGATGTCTTTCATCTCGAAGACGACCGAGCCATCCGGGTTCACGATGCGGGACGAGCGGGAGGTAAAAACGACCGACGCGCAGGGGTCCTCCCCCTCGCGGGTAAATCGACGAACAATTTTCATAGCTGGGAATTCCGATGTTGACCCGAAAAGCCAAGGTCAACGACGCCGCTCCGTGCGCTGCGGGCAGCTCAATCGAGCGGCTCCATTGAACGTCCTTGGCGCCTCATGCACCGCGGCATCCTTCCCGATCCTTTCCCTGTCGAACCTTTCGACTGGTGCCTATGGTCGATTCTAGCGAGACAAATGTCAATCACAGCTGAAACGATTTTCTTTTTTCTGTTCGCCTCACGTTCAAATCACGTTTTTCCTGTGTGAAGGAACTGTGTATCTCATCGCCCCTTAACGCTCAGCCCTCGTTTCGCAGCTGTCGCGCCTCCGGGACGAAGGGCAAGGTCAGGCCGGCTTGGTCCTGATATTTCCCCGATTTATCCGCGTAGCTGACCCGGCAAACCTGGTCGGCTCGCAAAAAGACGATTTGGGCGATTCCCTCGTGAGCGTAAACCCTCGCCGGCAGGGGCGTCGTGTTGCTGATCTCGATGGTGATTTTGCCGCGCCACTCAGGTTCGAGGGGCGTCACATTTACGATGATCCCGATCCGCGCATAGGTGCTCTTCCCCACGCAGATCGCCAGGACATCGCGCGGAATCTCGAAATACTCGACCGTCTCGGCCAAGGCGAAACTGTTCGGTGGGATCAGGCAATCATCCGCTTCAACGTCGATGAACGATTGCGTGTCGAAATTCTTCGGGTCGACGATGGCACACCGGGCATTGGTGAAGACCTTGAATTTTCGCCCCAAGCGAACGTCGTAGCCGTAGCTGGTCACACCGTAAGAGATGACTCCGGGCCGCTTTTGTTGCGGAGCGAACGGAACAATTTTGATGTCGCGTTCAATTTGCCAATCAGCGAGGATGGTCATGGATGCACCTCAAAACAAGAACATCGACAGGAAAGTGGGAGGATTCTCGTCAATCGTCACGTTTCCGCCAGACACTCAAGAAAGCAGGGAGTCCGAGAAGCCGAAGGCGATACTGTCGTTGGGCCGACCAACCGACGGGGCGAATCGCGTCGAGCAACGGTCGGGGATCGCCGACCAGAAGGACAGCCCGACCCGCCGGTTTGAGGACGCGATTCCACTCGTGGACGGCGCGACGGTACAGATCATGGAGGTTTTCCTCGGTGCCCAGTTGTCGGCCATACGGGGGATTGCACAAGACACGATCGACCGAATTCGTGGGAAGAGGTAATTGACACGAGTCCCATCGGGCGAGAATTTCCGGTCGAAATCGGCGCAGGTTGATGAGCGCGGCTTGAACGGCAAAGCGGTCGCGATCGCCTCCCCACAAGTGGAGGTCGGGCCAGCCACGTTCACGGGCCCACTCGGCCTGCTCGGCGAGGATCGTGCCGGCTCCCATCATGGAATCCAGGACCACCATGCCGGGGCCTGTACCGGCGAGTCGGACGATCGCCGCCGCCACCGTGGGCCGTAGCGACGCGGGAACATGTTCGCGTTTGTAAGGGCGGTGCCGCATCGTCCGATCGGAGAGCCTCAATCCGCAGACGGCTTGAGTTCCCTGGATGGTCAACCAAACTTCGACGGCGGCGTTTGCTTCCGCCATCCGCCAACGGGACGGAAAGACGCCGGCCAATCCCCGGGCCAACGCTCTCCGTGCATCGATCCGGCGATAGCCATGTTGGCCGGCCATTTGCGCCACCAGCCAATAGGTCGGTTTTCCCGCAGGTTTGGGATGAATCGCATGATGCCACCGCAGCAGGTCTTGCCAAGGTGCCTTCCGTGTCCATTGCTCGATCCGTTCCAATGCCTCGGACGTGTACGGCAACTCGTCGCTGCCCCAAGCGAGAAGAAAGACATCCTCGACGGTCCGCAATCGCAGCAATTCTCGATCCAACTCGGGAAGTCGAAAGGCCACGATCCCGCGCCCGCTTTTCTTCACTTCACCGCCGAAGTCACGGGTAATCTCGTCGGCGGCAATCTCTTCCAAGCCGCGATGCACCATCGCGTAGCAAGCAGGCAACGAACGATCGATGCGATGGGACGGCATCGGGGTAGTATACGAAAGGGGCGAGAAGGGTTGGGGCGATTGGATCAACCCTGAGTTCGGGCCACCGAGCCGATGGATCCGACGATGCCGTGGGAATCGAAATGGATCGATGCATCGTCACGACCGGGTTAGATCCATCACGACTTCCTGGGCGGACCGACAAACGGTCTGTCGAAATCGGCCGCGTTTGCTATGATCGAAGGAGGTGGCGATTTCCCAGCTAGTGGAGAATGGTTGACAGACGAATTGCCTTGGTTTTGCTCCGACGAGAATGGGAGGAGTCAGCCATGAGCACGCCGTGTCAGTTGTTTTTCTTGTACGATTCCACGTTGGATACGCTGGAAGCGGGTCTGAATCGACAGGACCGCTGGAGCCCCCCAGAACCCCCTCCGCAGACATCGATGGACCGATCGGAGCACCACCGGTCGATCCGAAATGAGTGCTGGTTATCGCATCCAACACCTGGTCCGATGTGGTTGCCCTGAGCGTCGAAGCGACCGCTGAGCGGCGTCATCGGTGGGGCACATCGAGTTGATGCTTCTCGATGAGGCGGTAGAGAGCGCGTCGGCTGATGCCGAGGGCGCGGGCGGCATGCACTTTGTTGCCGTGGTGCATCTCGAGGACCCTGGCCACATGACGCCGCTCGATTTCGCGCAATGTGGTCGCTTCGGGTTCGGCGGGAGGAGGCGAAGGTTTCGGGGCGCGAGGCAAGGGTGCTGCCGGCGTCGCCGAGGGTGGAACGTTCGGCGCGGTCGATTCGCTCGATGACGGTTGGGCCGTCGCGTGAGCCGCGTCGGCGATGACGTCGGGCAGGTCGTCCAAGGTAATGGTGTCGCCCTCGGCGAGGATCTGAGCGCGCTCGATGACATTGGCCAATTCGCGAA
>CAKZUU010000237.1 GCA_937922175.1 uncultured Gemmataceae bacterium | reverse complement strand
GGCAGTGGCAAACTCGGGATCGACCTGGGAACGACCGGCGGATTCGTCACTTTCAACGACAAACTCGATGCCGACACCGGCGCCAACAACCTGCAAAATTATCCGGATTTGGCCTTGGCCGAGTCGGAAGCGTCGCTGGGTACTCGGGTGCAAGGAACGTTCCACAGCACGCCAAACCGAGCATTTCGACTGGAGTTCTATCGTACGGAAGTGCCCAATCCGACTGGCACCCCGGCGAATTACGGGCAGGGGCGCACTTATATCGGTTACATCGACGTGATGACCGACGCCGCCGGCGATGCCGTCTTCACGTTCGTCAATCCGGACATGTTCTTCGGGTCGGGCGAGGTCATTGCTGCCACCGCGACCGATCTGGTGACGAACGACACCTCGGAATTCTCGCTATCCAAGACGATTGCCGGGGCGGTGGGACCGATCACCTACGTCGTCAACAACGACGGCGGCCACCATCTGACGGTTCCGGTGGAGAATCCTCCTCCGTTCACGATCCCGCCGCAGGGAACAATGACGTTGGCCCAGGCGATTCGCTTGGCCAACGAACACCCCGGACCGGATCGTATCGTCTTTGCTCTGCACCCGATTTACACGGTCGACACTCAGGGCAACCTGACCTACATCCAGGAAAACCGTACGGTCTTCACCGCCGGCGATCTGCCGGACATCACCGACACGGTTATTATCGACGGGTCGTATCTGGCTTGGCCGCAGGTCAAGGGCGACCCGGGCGACAAACTGTTCGACACGAATTACACCATTCAGTTCACCAAGGCGACGCGCGGCTTGCGGATCAGCGACAATTACACCAAGCAGGCGCTCTTCTCGAACCCGAATGGCGTGGCCGAATTCGTGGTCATTCGCAATCTGACGCTGTCCGGAACGGCGGGGGTGGGTCTGGAAATCGTCGATAACACGCCGACCGACACCAAGGTGGTCGGCGGCGCGAATATCCAGAACGTCAACATTGCCGGTTTCGCCAGCGATGGGGTCCGCATCCGGAACTCGCCGAACAATATCGTGGGTGGTAGCGGTGGGAATCAAGCTGTGACGATCACCACCATCGGCGGCACCGGTGTCAATATCATCGGCAAGTACTCGACGAAGAACCTCGTGCAGCAGACCAGCATCGGTTTCCCGGTCGGCGGAACCGGCACGGGCGGCCCGGGCGGCAACGGCGTCTGGATTCAAGGGGCCGACAACAATACCATCGGTGGCAACGTGGGAGTGGCCGGCGTCCGCATCCAAGGGGCGGCCAATCACGGTGTGTACATCCTCAACAGTAGTGGCACCATCGTCCAGAACTCCATCATCGGCGATCCGACCAATCAATTCCCGAACCGGGCCGATGGCGTCCGCATCGACAATTCGCCGAACACTCTAATCGGCGGCGTGAATGCCAGCGTGGGCAACACGATCGCGGGGAACACCGAACATGGTATCCATGTGCTGAACTTCACGTCCGGCTTCTCCTCGAACGTGCGGATCCAAAGCAACAAGATCGGCACGCCGACGGCCCCGAACTCTGGACATGGCATCTTTGTCGACAACGTCCAGGACGTGTTGATCGGCAGCACGACGACCGCCGCCAACACCGTCTCGGGCAACAACCTCAACGGGATCTTCGCCCGAGGCGGCTCGTCCAAGGGCCTCCGCATCGTGAACACCTCGGTCCTGAACAACCTCGGCGATGGCATCGTCATCGACGGCGTGACCGATGTCGTCATCGGTGGTTCGGGCGCGAAAGCCGGTGGAACGATCTCCGGTAACGATTACGGCATCCAACTGCTCAACAGCTCTCAGGTCGCCGTCCAACAGTATGACGTCAGCGGAAACTCGGAAACCGGCCTGAACGTGGTGGCGGGCAATGGCATCCTGGTGGGTGGCACCGGATCGGCCTTGGCCGGTAACAAGTTCAACTCGAACCGAGAAGGTGTCCGCGTTACCAACACCAGTTTCGTCACCTTCCAAGGCAACACGATCGCCTCCAACTCCGAGGACGGCGTCATCATCGATGGCGGCTCCGACGTTGTCATCGGGTCACCCTTCGATTTCGGTGGAAACGTGATCAACGGCAACCGCAACGGTGTGCGGGTCATCAATGGTTCCACCGGCTTCACCATCCAGAACAACATCATCGGGTCCAAGACCGGCGGTCCGGGTAATTTTGACGCCGGCATCCGCTTGGATGGCATCCTGAACGCGATCATCGGCGGCTCGAAGTCCCTCTCGGGCAACTTCGTCTCCGGCAACCGAAACGGCCTGTATCTGACCGGTGGCTCCGGTAAAACGACCATCCTGGGCAATTCCTTCTTGAACAGCATCGAGAACGGAATCACTCTGGAAGGCAGCTCGGACAATCAAATCGGCGGCAAGACCGAACTCGAGCGCAACATCATCTCGTCGAACGGGCAGCATGGCATTCACCTGCGGCCCGACTTCGGGAATCCGCTCGTCCCGGTCTTCAGCAACAACAACAAGATCCAGGGCAACTTCCTCGGTACCGACGCCGCAGGCAAGGGCAATTTCGGCAACGGCAACGCCGGCATCTATATCGACGGTGGCAACAACAACCTGATCGGTGGCAAACTGCACGACGTCGCCAACAAACTTGAAGAAGGCAACGTCATTGCCAATAGTGGGGCCAATGGTGTCGCCATCGTTGAAGACAATGGCATGGCCCGAGGCAACTCGATCCTGGGCAACAACATTTACGGGAGCGGCAAGCTGGGTATCGATTTGGGCAGCAACCTGGGTCTGGTGACGCTCAACGATAAGCTCGATGCCGACGTCGGAGCGAACAACCTGCAAAACTTCCCCGAAATCACTTTCGCGGAAGTCGGCCTGGTTTCCAGTGTCGCTCAAGGCAAGTTCCACAGCCTGCCGAACAAGGCCTTCCGCATCGAGTTCTTCGGGGACGACGTGGCCAATCCGAATGGCACACCAGCCGGGTATGGCCAGGGTCGAACGTTCCTAGGTTCGGTCGATGTCAGCACGGATGCTGCCGGCGACGCCACTTTCAGCTTCTTCGCCCCGGTCGCATTCTCGGCAGGCGGCGTGATCTCGGCGACCGCCACCAACCTCGCCACCGGAGATACCTCTGAGTTCTCCAAGGCGAAACTCGTCGAACTCGCGGTCGGTCGCATCGAAGGGGTTAAATTCGAGGATATCAACGGCAACGGTGTCCGCGATCCGGGCGAACCAGGCTTACCGGGTTGGGTCATCGAACTCGAAGTGGCCGACGCGAGCGGTTTGTTCGACGGCGAAGTCGATGCTAAAGCCGTCACCGACTCTACCGGACGCTATGTCTTCGACAATCTGACCGATGGCAAATATCTGCTCCGCGAAGTGCAACAGACGGGCTGGGTGCAGACAGCGGGCCCGGTGCCCAATCCGGTCCAGATCACCGGCGGAGCCACCATCACCGGAGCCGACTTCGGCAACTTCAAGATGGCGAAGATCTTCGGTGTCAAGTTTGAAGACAAGAACGGCAACGGCGTCCGCGATCCGGGTGAAGGGCCCATCGCCGGTGTCACCATCAACCTGATCGATGCGAAGTCCGGTACGATCCTGACTTCGACCGTCACCGATCTGAGCGGTAACTACGCCTTCACCAACCTGTACGTTGGGAAGTACGGCAAGAGCGACACCGGTTTCTACCGAGTCCGCGAAGTTGTTCCACCCGGTTACATCCAGACCACGCCCAATCCGGCTGACTTCCAGATCACCAGTGGCAAGAGCGTCGGCCCGCTGGACTTCGGCAACCAGCAAAAAGGTGGCGGCGGCGGTGGCGGTGGTGGTGGTGGCGGACCCAGCGGGAACATCATCGTCACCGGCTCCGGCGAAGGCTCCGTCGGTACCGTCCGCGTCTTCAACGCCTCGAAGCAGAACTTGCTCTACAACTTCGTCCCCTTCGGTGCCGGCTTCCGGGGCGGCGTCCGAGTGGCTCGAGGCGACGTCAACGGCGACGGAACGGTCGATATCATTGCCGGACCGGGAACGGGTGCCGCCCGCAACATGCAAACCAGTCCGACCATCGTCGTCTACGATGGCGCGACCGGCAAGCAACTGTCTCAGTTCTTTGCCTTCGACGCCAGCTACAAGGGTGGCGTGTATGTGGCAGCCGGCGACGTCAACAACGATGGTCACGCCGACATCGTCGTCGGCATGGGCACGACGCCGATGGTCAAAATTTTCGATGGCCAGACCGGCTTGGAAATCAACAACTTCATGGCTTACGATGCCAAGTTCAAGGGCGGGGTCCGTGTCGCGGTGGGCGATGTGAACGGTGATGGCTTCGCCGACATCATCACCATCCCGGGCAAAGGCCTCGCCACGACGGTTCGCGTCTGGGATCATGCCAATCCGGACATTCACGGCAAGCCGTCTCTGATCCGCGAGTTCACCGCCTTCGAACCGAGCTTCAAGGGAGGTGGCTTCG
The DNA here is from genome assembly GCA_937922175.1 of uncultured Gemmataceae bacterium. Classification (GTDB taxonomy): domain Bacteria; phylum Planctomycetota; class Planctomycetia; order Gemmatales; family Gemmataceae; genus CAKZUU01. The sequence continues at coordinate 10,968 of CAKZUU010000237.1, read as the reverse complement.
TCACTGCCGGCAATATCAACGGTGACAACTTCGCCGATATCATCGTCGCTCCGGATGCAGGCCGACGCGCCGACGTTCGGGTCTACGATGGGGCGACCAATAAGATGGTCCACACCTTCATCGCCGCCGGCGATCCGTCTCGGCCGAGCTTGATCTTCTCCGACCCGGCTTGGAACGCGGGTGTCCGCATCACGGTCGCGGATCTCAATGGCGACGGTCTCGACGAAGTCATTACCGGACCGGGCCGCCTCCGCAACCCGCGCGTCCGAGGCTACGAAGTGAAGACCGGCAAGCGGCTCATGGAGTTCACTCCGTTCTCCAGCAGCTTCCTCGGCGGAGTTTTCGTCGGCTAAGCTGACTCGCAGCTCGCCGTTCAAACACATTGCCCGCTGTGGGTCTCGATCCGACAGCGGGTTTTTTCATTCTTTCGGAATTACTTCCGCCCCATCATCGGGCGATTGACCTCCGGGCGGAGGCACCTTCGCCGCGGGCATGAAGCTTGACGTTGGAGGCAGGAGGGGTGATTGCTTTGGATTGCGGGGTTCGGGGTTGACAGGATGGGTCGCGGTTTTTAGACTGCCATTGCTGGCGTGTGATTCCGGTCGAGCGCGACATCACCCCGCCCCGGATCCATTGACCATCCGTCCCCGTCCTGATCCGCCGTGTGATCGGCGGGCCAATGCACGAGTCGAGCGGTCGGCGAAGGCCTCGCCATCGGCCAATGGGCACTCGCAACCGGGCCCACGTCCTTAGGTCTCTGGATATACGGTTCCCGCCTGTGACTGATCGAGTGCCGGCAGACGGACGACAAAACCTGGTGCTGGTGGATGCCACAGCTTTGGCTCACCAGTTCTATCACGCCATCGCTCCCATGAACGCCCCGGACGGTCGGCCCACGAACATCGTCTTCGGGTTTGCCCGCGATTTGTTCTACTTTCGGGACGAACTCCAACCCGATTACCTCGTTTACGTTTTCGATGCACCTGGCGAGACGTTCCGCTCGGAATTATCGGCTGACTATAAGGCGCAACGCCAGCCGCCCCCCGACGATCTGATCGCTCAGTTCCCACTGTTGGATGAATTACTGGCGGCGGCGCGGGTCCCCGTCCTCCGCATCCCGGGCTATGAGGCCGACGACGTGATCGCCACCTTGGCCAAGGCGGGCGAGGCACGAGACATGAATGTCCTGATCTGCACCTCCGACAAAGACTGCCGCCAATTGGTCAGCGATCGGATCCGCCTTCTCGACCTGCGACGGAAAACGGTGATGGATCGCCAAGCCGTCATCGATGATTGGGGCGTCACTCCCGAGCAGGCGGCAGATTATCAGGCCTTGGTCGGCGACTCGGTCGACAATGTGAAAGGCGTCAAGGGGATTGGAGCGAAAACCGCCGCCAAGTTGCTGCAACGCTTCGGGACGTTGGACGAGGTCATCGCAAAGGTGGACCAGTTGGACGGGGTCGTGCCGCCTCGCCTCCAAATCGCCTTGAAACAGGCGATCGCGGATCGGTCGCTGGAGTTGGGTCGGCAACTCGTCCAGCTCGATACCCAAGTTCCGATTCAGCCCCATTGGGAGCAATGGCACCGTCCAGTTTGGGATATCCCGAAAATGCAGGCCCTCTTTCAGTTGTGGGGCTTTCGCACGCTGTTGGGCAAACTCGCCGCCGAGGCTACCCCTGGCCATTTGTTCGCCGCTTTCGAGGCGGCCGAGCCTGTGTCTCCCGATCCCGCACGGCGACCGGCCGAGACTTGGATTGGCGACTATCGCCTGGTGGACGACGAAGCGAAATTGACTGCGTTCCTCGACGAATTGAAAAACCAGCCCCGCTTCGCCTTCGACGTTGAGACGACGGGGGTCGATCCGCTGAATTCCGCTCTCGTGGGCATCGCGTTTTGCTGGTCGCCCGGACACGCTGATTACCTGGCGCTTCGCAGTCCGGAGGGCGAGAACCACCTCGACGAGATTTCGGCCTTGGCGCGACTCCGCCCGATCTTTGAAAATGAACGAGTTCAAAAGGTAAACCAGAACATCAAGTTTGATGCCCTTTCATTGCGTCACCACGGCATCCATCTGCGAGGCATCGCCGGAGATCCGATGATCGCGGACTATCTCCTTCATGCGGGAGAGCGAAGCCACTCGCTGGATGAGATGGCGTTGCGATACCTCCACCATCGCAACATTTCCATCGAGGAGCTGATCGGAAAGAAGGGTAAGAAGCAGAAGACGATGGACCAGGTCAGTGCGGCGAAAGTGGCCGTTTACGCCGGAGAGGATGCCGACGTGGCCTGGCGACTGACCGAGTTGCTGGAATCGCAACTGGAGCCGGAAGGGCTCAAAAGGTTGTACGACGAATTGGAGGTGCCGCTGATTAATGTGCTGGCGGAGATGGAGGCGAATGGCATCCGCGTCAACATCGAATTTTTGCAGGCTCTCAGCCGCGACATGCACCAGCAGTTGGCGGCCATGGAGCAGGAGATCCATCGACTCGCGGGCCGGCCCTTTAACATCGACTCGCCCAAACAGTTGGCTCAAGTCCTCTTCGACGAGTTGAAGTTGCCGGTGCAAAAAAAGACGGGAATCACCGGAGCTGCCAGCACCGACCGCGAAACGCTTGAAAAGCTGGCAGTTCTCGGGCACGAGATTCCCAGGCGGCTGATCGAATACCGCGAAATCAGCAAACTGAAAAGTACCTACGTCGATGCCTTGCCCACGCTGGTCAACCCTCACACGGGTCGAATCCACACGAGTTTCAACCAGACCGTCGCCACGACGGGTCGGCTGAGCAGCAGTGAGCCAAATCTGCAAAACATCCCGACACGAACTGACACGGGCAGACAGATTCGGCAGGCGTTCATCCCCGCCGAGGGGTGGGTCTTGGTGACTGCGGATTATTCACAGATCGAATTGCGGTTGCTTGCTCACTTTTGCGGGGATGAAACGCTGCGACGGGCTTTTGCCGACGATCGCGACGTGCATGCGGCGGTGGCTGCGCAGATTTTTCAAGTCCCCGAGGATCAAGTGACCTCGCATCAACGTCGCATGGCCAAGACAGTCAATTTCGGAGTGCTGTACGGCATGAGTGCCTACGGTTTGGCTCTTCGCTTGGGCATTTCGCGGGAGGAAGCCAATCGCTTCATCGACGATTATTTCGCGCGGTACCCGCGAGTATTGGAATATCAGCAAGCATTGTTGGCCCGGTGTCGGCAAACGGGGTACGTGCAGACGCTCTTGGGGCGTCGTCGCCGCTTCGATCCCACAGCGATTCGACCACACTCCACTTACCGTGACCGGACGCAAGCGGAGCGAGAGGCGATCAACATGGAGATCCAAGGTTCCGCGGCGGACCTGATGAAGCAAGCGATGCTGAACGTGCACCAACGGTTGAAGCGGGAGCAGCGACGGGCACGAATCTTGCTGACCGTTCATGATGAATTGGTTTTTGAGACACCTCCGGAGGAACTCGAAGAGCTGACTCAAATGGCCCGGGAGGAAATGGCCGGGGCCTTGCAGGTCAGCGTGCCGCTCAAGGTCGATGTGTCGGCGGGTCCGAACTGGCTGGAAGTTCGCGAGGTGGCTTGATCGAGCCGCGACCGGGGACCGACGCATGGCACGCAAACCCGTGATCGGGGTGGTGGGGGGGATCGGAGTGGGGAAGAGTACCGTGGCCGGTCTGCTCGCGGCGCGCGGGGGGCGGCTCATTGCCGCCGACCCGATTGCCCATCAGGCCTTGCGCGATCCGTGGATCCGGGAGCAGATTGTCGCGCGATTTGGCCCCCACGTGATCGACGCTCAAGGAGAAGTGGATCGCCGGAAATTGGGGGAAATTGTTTTCGCGGATACCCAAGCCCGCCGCGATCTGGAAGCCTGGGTGCATCCCTGGGTCCGGCAAAAAGTCCATCAGATCCGCGACCACGCCGAACACGACCCGGAGGTGAGGTTTCTCGTGCTGGATGCCGCCGTCATGCTCGAAGCGGGGTGGCGAGATAGCTGTGACTATCTCATCTTTGTGGATGTTCCTCGGGACGTTCAATTGCAGCGTCTGCGTGCCCGAGGATGGACGGCCGAGCACATCGCCGCCCGGGAAAAGGCACAATGGCCCCTGGCGGAGAAGGCTCGTTGGGCCGATGCCATCGTCCGCAATGGTGGTGATCTCGAAGAAACGGCGCGACAGTTAGACGATCTGTTGGTCGCCTGGAACCTGGCCGACCGGCCGACTCGGCGATCTGACTCCGCCGAGTGACCTGAGGAGAGGACTGTTATGGCCGACACACGTCCCGAACCGAAGCGTGCTTCGACTCGAAGCCGCCGTGTCAAAACCGTTCCTGCCGAAGCTTCCACCTTCGGCGCTGGAATCTTTGAGGAAACGCCGCTGCCTCCCTCCGGGACGTCGGCCGCTGCCCAACCTTTACCTACTCCCAGCGCCGAGCCTCCCTCGCAAGTCTCAGCCTCGACGCTCGACCTGCCGCCGGCTCCGGATCATGCGACTCCCACGACCGACGGACCCCCGGCAACGGAGACGTCCGCTCCGTCTCCATCCTCCGACCCAAGCACACCCCCGGTCGAAGCGCCGGCTCCCTCCGATGCTGGGGAATTGGTTGAGAACGCGGTTCCAACGCAAGCTCCGCCCTCGCGGCCATTCAGCCAACGCCGCTCTCGCCCTTCCGACGCTGACGGGCCACGGGGCTTCGACGCAGAAACAAACAGCCGATACGAAGAGATCAAACGCGGCACCACCTACATCACCGAGCTGTCGCAACTCACCATGCCGCAACTCCTCAAAATCGCCAAAGAGGAGGGGCTCAGCGACTACGTCGGCCTCAAAAAACAAGACCTCGTCTTCAAAATCCTCAAAGAACGAGTTAAGCAAAACGGCTTGATGTACGGTGAGGGGACATTGGAAATCCTTCCCGAGGGTTTTGGATTCCTCCGTTGTCCGGACTACAATTCCCTCCCCTGCACGGATGACATCTACGTCTCCCCGAGTCAGATCCGTCGCTTCGGCCTGCGAACCGGTAGCGTCGTCTGCGGCCAGATTCGACCGCCGAAGGAGAACGAGCGTTACTTCGCTCTGCTGCGCGTCGAGGCAGTGAACTATCATGAGCCCGAGCAGCTTGCTCAGAAAGTCCTCTTTGAAGACCTGACTCCTCTTCATCCCACGGAGCGTTTGCGTTTAGAAACCGATCCCCATGAAATCAACATGCGGGTGATGGATTTGATCACGCCAATCGGAAAAGGTCAGCGCGGCTTGATCGTTGCTCCGCCGCGGACCGGCAAGACGATTCTGTTGCAAAAGATGGCGACGTCCATTTTGCGGAATCACCCCGAATGCTACATCATGGTCCTGCTGATCGACGAGCGCCCCGAGGAAGTCACGGAAATGGAGCGAACCGTGAAAGGCCCGCGTGCGGAAGTCATCAGCTCGACGTTCGACGAACCCGCGGCACGCCACGTCCAGGTCAGCGAGATCGTCATCGAAAAAGCTCGTCGCATGGTGGAGTACGGCACCGATGTGGTGATCTTGTTGGATTCCATCACTCGGTTAGCTCGAGCTTACAACACGGTTCAACCGACGACCGGCAAGATCCTCTCCGGCGGCCTCGACGCCGGCGCCTTACACAAACCCAAGCGGTTTTTCGGTGCCGCCCGCAACGTGGAAGAAGGCGGATCGTTGACCATCCTGGCGACGGCCCTCATCGACACCGGCAGCCGTATGGACGACGTGATCTTCGAGGAATTCAAAGGCACCGGGAACATGGAAGTCCATCTTGACCGTCGTCTCGTGGACAAGCGCGTCTGGCCTGCCATCGATATCAACGCGAGCGGCACCCGCAAAGAAGAGTTGCTCCGATCTCAAGACGAATTGAGAAAAGTTTACATGCTCCACAAAGTCCTCAGCGACATGAACCCGGTCGAGGCGATGGAACTGCTAACGGCTCGACTCGCGAAGACGAAAAGTAACGAAGATTTTCTGGATAGCATGAATTTGAGCTAATCAGATTCGAGGACGAGGGGACCAAGAGCGACATCGCTCGATCGTCACGCCACCTTGTCGGTCGAGTGGAGTCGTGGCGTTTCCCTCGCCTGCCGGGGAACAGCATCGAGGTCGAGGCCGCTCATGGTCAAAACTCTTCAAGGGGCGTTGGAATTGCCTACAGGCCGAGTCGCGGTGGTGGCCGCGCGATTCAATGAGTATGTCGTCGAAGCGCTGCTCGTCGGGGCGCTTCGCGGCTTGAAAGCGTGCGGAGTGACGGAGGATCGTATCGACGTGGTGCGCGTCCCGGGGTCGTTTGAATTGCCCCTTACCGCCCAGTGCCTGGCGGAGACGCGACACTACGCGGCGGTTATTTGCCTGGGCGCCATCATCCGGGGCGATACCGATCATTATCGTTACGTTTGCGAAGCGGCGACGCGCGGCATCCTGGAAGCTGGTCTGAAGACCGGGATTCCGGTGATCTTTGGCGTTTTGACCTGTGACACCGAAGCGCAAGCGTTGGATCGCGCCGGCGTCGACGAGACGAATAAAGGCTACGAAGCCGCGCGAGTGGCCGTCGAGATGGCCAACTTGTTGAATAGGTTGAGTTGAAGGAGATTCTCGGCCGATACCATCGCCCGGCCGAGCCCCACGGACGGGAAATGCCATGAAAGCTCACGTCGGTCGGCAACCTTGCAAATCTGTCCACCAAACCTCCGGTGCGGACGCGTTCGGATGGTTTTTGCGATTCGTTTTCGATGCGGTCGGCTGCCTGTGCGGAGCCTATCGACTGGCGCGTTTGTGTGTGGCTCGAGCCCCGCTCCCCTGGGGACGATCCGATCAGCAAAGCGTCTTCGCGTTTGGGCCGGAGTACAACCGCCTCGTGCTCGGAGATACCACGACCTATCGCACCACGCCTCAGACGGCCGGCGGTCCGCCCGGATCGGCGTTGCGGCGAATTCGGCACGGCTTAACCGCGATGAATGGCGAGGAACATCGGCAACAGCGGCAACTGATCATGCCCTGGTTCACGAAGCATGCCGTCGATCACTATCGCGATGCTGCCGTCGACATCACCCAAAAAATCATCGAGTCGTGGCCGACGGATCGGCCGATCGATATGTGGCAGGAGATGCGCCGATTGACCTTGCGCACGTCGAGCCATGTCCTGTTCGGACGAGACGAACCGGCCCTGGCCGACGCGATGGGCATGATGATCCAACAACTGTTCGAGAGAAACTTCGAGCCGTGGTGCTTACTGTTTCCCTTCGATTGGCCGGGCACGCCGTTCCGCCGTCTCTTACGCCATGCGGAACGCATCGAAGAGATGTTGTGGCAACGCATTTACCATCGGCGAAATCATCCGACGGACCAACCCGACATCCTCGATCGCTTAATCGAGGCTCATGATGCGGGGGCGATGAGCGATACTGCTCTGTTGGGGCAGGCGACGATATTGTTCGCTGCCAGTTACGAGACCCAGGCCAACAGCATGACCTGGATGCTGTTGCTGTTGGCCCAGCATCCGAAGGTGGCACGGGATTTGAGTGATGAGTTGGCGGTGCTCCGAGGCTCGCCGCCGACGGTGGACCAACTCGATCAGTTGCCGTTGCTTGATGCGGTCGTCAAAGAGTCGATGCGGATCCTCCCGGCGGTGCCTTACACCATCCGCGCGGTGACGCGGCCGACTGAGTTGGGCGGGGTACCTCTGCAAGTCGAAGATCGGGTGGTCTGCAGTCATTATGTGACGCACCACATGCCGGAGATTTACCCTCAACCCCGGCGATTCGAGCCGGAGCGATGGTTGACGATCCGGCCTTCGCCATTCGAATATCTCCCCTTCAGTGCCGGCCAGCGTGTCTGCATCGGTCGTTATATGGCCATGATGCTGATGCGGATCTCACTGGCGATGATGGTGCAGCAGCGCTGCTTGCGTTTGCCGCATCGGACTCGAATCGACCGGTCGGTGAAGGTGACGATGGGACCGAGGAAGGGTCTGCCGATGTGGGTCAGGCCGCGCGGCGAATCATGGACCGAAGCAGAATTGCGCGGCAACATCAACGAGATGGTCGAATGGCCCGCCTGCCGACGCACGTTGTCGGTTTCGCATGGGTTCCCTCTGGGTGTCCGGCCGACCGAGTCGCTGGGCCGGTCCCTCACTTCTGCATGATGGGAAGGTAGTTATTGGGAACTTGCAGGATGATTAGGGCCATGGCGGTGGCGTAGTCGTTGCAGACGGTCGGGTCAGACCAGGCACCGTCGTTCCGTTGTCGGGCACGCATGAGAAGTTCGTTGCGGATGGCGGGATACCATTCTTGCCAATAGCGGCCGCCGGCCGTCCACATCGCTTGCACCGCGTAATAGTGACCGTAGTAATAATGCATGTCGCTCAGCCCGCGATTGGTAAAGCTGCCAAAGCGTAAGGCTTGCGGTTTGAATTGCATTAAGTAATTCAGCCCCGCTTCGATTTCCTTTCCTTCGTAGATGCCCGCACAGTAGAGGGCGACGACACCGGCCGCCGAGCGGGGAAAGGCCGAGTTGTCGCGGGTGCCCAGCATATAATTGAAGCCGCCATCGCGGTTCTGACACGCTTTGACGTACTTGGTGCAGCGATCCACAACATCTTTGGGCACTTTGATGCCGGCATTGCGGGCCGACCGCAGGGCCATGATCTGGCAGATCGTCACCGAGACATCCGCGCTCGTGCCATGAATGTCATAACGCCAACCCCCTTGGGCCTTGTTCTGCGCCTTGATGATCAGGGCGACGGCACGTTCGAGCGCTTCGCGGAGACGCTTTTGCAAGTCTTTTTTCGTTACCATCCCGTAGGCTTCGCCCAACAGGAGCGTGCCGAAGCCGTGACTGTACATCGCGCCGAAATTGTTCCCGCCGGGTGCGAAGAGAAAGCCGGGCGTTTCCCGAGATTCCTTGCTCAAGACATACTCGATGGCGGACTCGACAACTCTCCCATAAGGCCCACGACCGGGTTGATGCCCGCCAGCCATGAAGGCTAACGCCCCAAGGCTGGTGACCGCGATATTGCCTTGATAATGCCGTTCGCCCCACGAGCCGTTGGGGTGTTGGCTCCGGGCAAGATATTCCAGTCCGCGATTGATCACGACTTCAGTTTCCGGCGTGATCATGTCACGCGTGGCGGCGGCGATGTCCTCCCGCGGATCATCCTGAGCGTGCGACGATGATCCCGCGACCGCCCCGATGCTCAATGCCGAAATCAGAAACTGTCGGCGGTGGCAAGTCGAAATCATCGCTTTTTCCCCTGCTCGGCGATGTTCGAGTAGTACTGCTTCAACAGCTCCGCATAACGCGGCATGAATCGTTCGCGAAAATACGAATCCATCTCCTGCCGTATCTTCTCGGGAAGGTGGCCCCAGACGTCCTTGTATGTGTCCGACGGCGGGTTGAATCCCGCCGGGTCACGCCCACCCCGACCGGCTTGCGCCCCGGCGTTCTGTGATCCGCCCATCGGCTCTTGGCCTCCCTGGGGTTGCTGGCCTCCCATCGGCGAACGATTCGCCTGTTCCTCGCCGCGGCCTCCCTGGGGTTGCTGCCCTCCCATCGGCGTGCGATTCGCCGACTGCTGCTGCCGGCGCTGTTCCCGACGTTGCTGCCGTTGTTGCCGTGATCCTTGATTTCTCCGCGGTGATGAGCTTCCTCCTCCCGTGGGAGGTTGGCCCATCGGGGGCGGTTGTTGATCGCTCGACGAATTCGATTCCGATTGATTCGGGTTCGGCGGCGGAGGATTTTTCAATCGCTGGATCAACTCGTCGATGTCCTTCAGCACCATGTCTTGCAATCGCTGCGTCTCTTCGCCGGGGTCTGGCTGGGCCAAGCGTTCCTCCGCATCGCGGCTGTTCTTCGTCAAGCGTTCGATAATCAACGCTTCCTCACTCTCCCCCGGTGGCTCCGTCCGCCCCTCGGGGACCATCGGCCGGCCGGCCGGTTCAAGTTTCTTCTCGGGTTCAAGTTGTTTCTCAGGTTCGAGTTTCATCGCCGGTTCCCGTTTTTGTTCTGCTTCCGATTTTTTGCTCGTTTCTGGAGTGGTCTCCTTTTCGTTGGGCTTTCCGGAGGTGAGCTTCTTCTTGAGCGTCGCGGGTTCGTCGGGTTCAGATTTCTTCTCTGAGGGGGGCATTGGATCCACGCTCGGCATCGGAACCGAGGGGGGGGCCTCTGCGACCCGTTCCAGACCCTGGCCCAAGGTCACCCAAGACAGAAGGAATATCAAAGGCGTTCGGATCATCATGGCTTGTCCGCCTCTGGCTTCGCTGGCTCGGCCAAAGCACTGTATTCCTGAATCAATTCGACGATGTCTCCCTGCATTCGACGCAGGAGTTGCAGTTCGGCTCGCTCGTCGTCGGTCAGTTGCGATAGATCGGGGTGTTCCTTGGCGAATTGGGCTGTCCGCTCGTTCACCTCCGCTTGCAAAGCCCGCAGCGCTTTGAGTTGCGCCAGCAGGGGCACGTCGTCCGAAGACCTTGCGCCGGCTCGTCCAGCGCCCCCTTGATCACCGCCCCCGCCGGGTGGTTGTCCCCCTTCGCCTTGTGGGGAAGGCAATTCCTTGTCGGGTTTGAGCGAGTCCAACAGTTGATCGATGCGGCGGACGGCCATGTCTTGCCAACGAACGACGGCGGAGTGTAGTTTCTCTTCGCGTTCCGGGTCAAACGGCTCGTTTGCATCCTGGGCAATCTTGATGTCTTCCAGTCGGGCGTCGATGCGAGCGGCCGATTGTCGCATCGCCTCCGTGGCGTGTCCCAACATCTTGCTGACCACCCGGATCGACTTGAAAGATCCTTCAATCAGTTGGTCCAACTCGTCCGCCAACCCTCGTTCCAACTCCGCCTGATCGCTCAGGCTTTGCATGAGCGGTCGGTCCCATGTCTTGGCCTCCATCGCCGTTTGATGGATGCGCTTCATGTCTCGGGTGAGCGACGGTTGTCGAGCGCGGATGAATCGGCGTCGATCGGTGACTTACGCCAAT
>CAKZUU010000236.1 GCA_937922175.1 uncultured Gemmataceae bacterium | reverse complement strand
ACCGGCGAGGAGGGAGGCCAAACGGTGCCGCACCTCCATCTCCACCTTTTGGGCGGACGATCGTTTCGTTGGCCACCCGGTTAGGACTCCACATGCGGCAAAACGTCGGGCTGGAGCTGATAGCCCTCGACGATTTTGTTTGTCATGTTGAACAAGCCGACGACCGCCAGCAGTTCGCCGAGCATCTGAGTGTCCATTCCGAGCTTTTGTGCAGCGGCGATATGACTGTTGACACAGTAGGCACATCCATTCGTCGCGGAGACGGCGATAGCAATCATCTCTTTGGTGAGCAGGTCGAGTTTTCCGGGCCTCATCACCGACTTCAAATGACGCCAGACCGACTCCAAATGGTCGGGGTTCGTCGCCAAGGCACGCCAGAAATCGTTCACTCGCGTGACGTTCCGAGTCGTCTTGATATCGTCGAATACAGCTTTGACCCGCGGATCGGTTGTGTTCTCATCCACGAGTTTGACCGTGGCCATCTTCGTTCTCCTTTCTTGGAAGCGGGGGATAGTTGATGGGCTTCGATTCGCGAGACGAGTTGATCACTTGCTCCAAAATCCCGGCGATTTGCTCGGCACGTTCAAAATGAACATGCCGCAAATCGTTGACCTCCCAACGATCGTCCGGTTTGAGGAAATATCGAAGCTGGCGATTGTTTCCCGGAGCTTCGTCGAGGAGGAGTTTCTCAACGTTCGATTGCAAGGCCCAGGTGTTACTTTCGACTGACCCGAGGATCGCGTACGGTCGGCACGTCGTGACGCCGCGGAGGAGTGGTAAGAGACTCCGGCCGTGCCAATCGGGTTGAATCTCCCTACCGGTGAATTCGGCGAGCGTGACGGCGAGGTCCACGGTCTGGCTCAGGGCGAAGACACCTCGCCCTGCCTGCTCGTCGTGGGGCAAATGGACAATCAGCGGCACGTGAACCAAACTCTCGTGTAAGGGACCGATATCGGGCTTCCACCACTCGGTCTCGACAATTGGAACACCTCGACCCGAAGTGACGATCAGCCAGTCACGACGGATGTCCGTGCTTTGCAGCCAGGTTCCCAACCATCGGTCAAAGAGGCCGGCCGCGTTTTCGGCCGCAGCGATCCACTCATCGAGTTCGGTCTTCGGCGTCGGCCAATCGAGGTGGGGGGCTTCGACCCAGTGGATTGACTCGAGGTCAAGATCCCCTGTGCTCGTCGTCCAGGGGAAAAACGGAATGATTGCATCCGGCCGCAAAGGACGAGGTGTGTCCGCGAAATGTTGATGAAACACCACCGACCGGCTGGCTAGCTTATCGACATGAGGAGTGGCAAACCACTCATTGCCGTAGATGCCAAGCGCCCAGACGGGCAACGAATCGGCGAGGATTACCCAGACGGTCATAGGCGGTATTGTACATGTTCGCTGCTGTCGAACTTTGGGTGAATCGATAACCTTTCCGTGTCATCGATCGCGGTGGCATTGTGACGACACCGAAAAACGAGGCGGTCTTTTTTTTATGCTTGGCCCGATCTTTGCTCGTGAATTTCAGACCGTTCCCCGGAAGACGGCCCATTATGTGGCTCGAAGTACGTCGATCGGCCTCCTTTGGATGATCGGCTTGACCGCCTGGCAGGCCGCCATCGGCTGGCATCGCACGGCGCTGCTTGGCGAAACTTCGCGATTCGGCCTGCTCCTCTTTCAAATCTTCTGTTACGTCCTGCTGACGTTGCTGGTCTTTTTCGCGGCGTTGTCGGCGGCCAGCACCGTGGCACAAGAGAAAGACCGACGTACCTTTGTCTTGCTGCTGCTCACCGACATGCGCGACTACGAGATTGTCTTAGGAAAGATTCTGGGAAGTCTCTTGCCCATTGGGCTCCTCCTCCTCGGTGCCGTTCCGGTTCTGGCAATGCTTTTGCTCCTCGGTGGAATCGATCCCGAACAGGTGGTGCAGGCCGTCCTCATTCTGGCTGCGACGGTGGTGGCGTCGGGATCACTGGGCGGACTGGTGGCCCTTTGGCGTGAGCGGACTTTCCAATCATTGGCTCTCTCGACGCTGTTCATCGTTCTCTACTTGTGTCTGACGCGGTTGCTGGGCTTTCTGCCAGGGTTGTCGAAACCGCTCATCGAGGCGGCCCAGTCGTGGCTGGATCCATTCGTCGCCCTCCAAGCGGTGATGGAGGGGACAACGACGGACGAGGGAGTCCACCCGGCGTATGGTTATTCGCTCGTCATGTTGCTGATGACGGCGGCCATCAACCTCTTGGGGATCGCCCGCTTGCGAAAATGGAATCCTCGGGGTGAACCGATCATGCAGCGTGAACGGCCGGATGAAGAAGATGAGCAAGACCGTTTGAAGGCACATGCGGCTCCGGGGCCAGCCCGAGACGTTTGGAAAAATCCCGTCTTATGGCGGGAAATCCGCACGCTGGCCTACGGACGACGCCCTTTGCTCATCAAAGGGGCGTATCTTCTCGTTGTCGGTATGATCGTTTATTACGCTCTCAGTGGTGTCAGCGACGTGCGTTATCGTGGAACGCAATCGTTTGTCGCTGCGACGGGTATCGTTCCGGTTACAGTGCTCAGCCTCTTGTTGATCGCCGCACAATCGGCGACGGCAATCACCTCCGAGCGTGACGGTGGCGCATTGGACCTGCTGTTGGTTACGGATATCTCGCCGGCAGAATTCGTTTTCGGCAAGTTGTTAGGGATCGTTTACAACACGAAGGAATTCCTGCTGCCTCCGTTGATCCTCACGGGCGTCTATGCCGCTTGGGGGCTTTTAGCGCGGGCACCGCGGGGCGAGGAACACCTGGTCGCGTCGTTGAACTGGGCCGCCTTCCTCGCACTGGATGGAGCGGTGATTGTGCTGATGGCGTTCGTGGCTGTGTTGGGTGTCCACGTGGCTCTCCGCACCGTCAGCAGTCGCACGGCCATCGTCAATACGTTGGGCACTGTCTTCTTTCTATCCGTCGGAACATTGGTGAGCATTTACCTGATTTTGATTAGCGGCAGTTTTGAATATCAATGGGCCAGCTTCATCCTCTTCCTGGCCGCGGGCATTACGGGGCTTTGGTGGGTGTTGAGTGGGAGTCGGCCGTCGGGAGCCTTGACGGTCGCCGCTTGGCTTTGCCCGTTGGCGATGTACTACACCATCACCAATGTCATCATCGCCGATCCGCGCGGGCAGGAATCGACTGATCCGTTGCTACCGTTTCTTGTGATTGCCGGCTCGTTTGGATTCGCCATCGCGGCCATGTTGGTCCCCCTTCTGAGCGAATTCGATGTGGCGCTGGGCCGGACCACGATTCGCGAGGAGTAATTCGCGATTACACTTGCAAGACGCCGGTCCTGAAGGGTCGGCCGTCGTCGTAGCGGGTGGCCACCTCTAAAGCGCGGAGGAGGGCAGCGCGGGTGTCTTGCGGCTGAACGATTTGATCGACCCACAATCGAGCTGCCGCGTAGCGTATGTCCATTTGCTCCTGATAGGTAGCTTTCACCTTTTGGCGAAGTTCCGCTAACTCCTGGGCATCCGGTTCGTGACCGGCACGTTGCAGGGCTTGGACCTGAATTTCCAACAACGTGCTGGCCGCCTGATCTCCCCCCATGACGGCATACTTTGCCGTGGGCCAGGCGATGATGAGCCGGGGATCAAACGCCTTTCCACACATCGCATAGTTGCCGGCTCCGAACGAACCGCCCACGATCAACGTGATTTTGGGCACCACACTGTTCGAAACGACATTGACCAGTTTGGCCCCCGCACGAATGATGCCTGCCTGTTCCGCTTCTTTGCCCACCATGAAACCGTTGACGTCTTGCAAGAAAATCAACGGGATGCGGCTCTGGTTGCAATCCATGACAAAGCGAGCGGCCTTGTCGGCACTGTCCACATAGATGACGCCGCCGAATTCGATTGGGCCTTTGGATGATTTGCATCGCATTCGCTGATTCGCGACGACACCGACGGGGCATCCTCCCAAGCGACCAAAACCGCAAACGACGGTTTGGCCGAACTCGGCCTTGTATTCGTCGAAGGGGAAATCATCGAGGAGGGCCCGAATCAAATCGCGGACGTCGGACTCACCGCTTGTGACCGGGATTGAGGTAGAACCCGGGGGGATGTCGAAACGAACTCGGGGTGTATCGCTGGGCAAGGTATCGACGAGTCGGCGGAGCCGTTCCAGACAACTCGGATCGTCCTTCTCTCGGAAGTCGATCGTACCGCTCAACGTGGCGTGCATGGCGGCCCCGCCGAGTTCTTCGTGGCTGACATTTTGCCCGATCGCCGCTTTCACCAGTGCTGGTCCCGCGAGGTACAACCCGCTGCCCTCCGTCATCAGCAGCTTGTCGCACAGAACGGGCAGGTATCCTCCTCCGGCGACGCAGTTGCCCATGATCGCCGCAAATTGCGGAATGCCCATGGCGGAGATGACGGCATTATTGCGGAAAATTCGCCCAAAATCGTCCTCGTCGGGAAATACTTCATCCTGAAGGGGGAGAAACACGCCGGCAGAGTCGACGAGGTAGAGCAACGGCAGACGGTTATCCATCGCGATCCGTTGAGCACGCAAGACCTTCTTGACCGTCATGGGGAAAAAGGCACCGGCTTTCACGGTCGCATCGTTGGCGATGATCATGGCGAGCCGCTGGCAGACGCGGCCGATCCCTGTCACCACGCCCGCGGACGGTGCTCCTCCCCACTCGCGGTACATTCCCCACGCCGCCCAAAGACCCAACTCGAAGAAGTCCGATCCCGGATCGATCAGGCGTGCGATCCTCTCACGAGCCGTCAGGCGACCTTTGCGATGCTGTCGCTCGATGGCGGAACTCCCACCGCCCAGTCGGATCTGTTCCTCTTCGAAAGACATGGTCTGGCCTCACGAGGAACGGGCGTCGGAAACGATCGCGGACCGAGCGAGCGGCGGCTTGCGAAGGTCGCTCCACCTCCGATTGAAATCATTATCCCCGCTTATCGGGCCCACTCTCTCCGTTGTCGCGACGAGGGGATGTCGAGCATCATACGATATTTGGTGACCGTGCGTCGTTTCACCGGGTAGCCCGCCGCATTCAATCGTTTCACGAGTTCGTCATCGGAAAGGGGATTGGTTTTGTCCTCTGCGGCAATCAGTTCAAGCAACTTGGTCTTGATCGTTTCATAGGCAACATCCTCACCGGTGAGTTGGTTTTCCTTTCCACCGACGAAAAATCGTTTCAAGGGAAAAAACCCGCGGGGGGTTTGAACCCATTTGTCGTCGACGGCCCGACTGACTGTCGTCACGTGAACATGCACCTGGTCGGCGATCTGTTGCATTTTGAGCGGCTTGATGTGATCGGGACCGAGATCCAAAAATGGCCGCTGGTGCTCGATAATCGCCTTGGTCACCTTCAACAGCGTATTGCGACGTTGCTGAATGGCATCGGTTAACCATTCGGCCGAGTGAATTTTGGCTCGCAGATACTCCTTGGTTTTGCGATCCAAACCTTTTTGCCGTGCCATTTCCAAGTACCGGCGGGAAATACGAACCTCCGGCAGCCAATCATCCGTCAGACGGACGTCATAATCACCGCGATGGTTTCTCTCGACGATCAAATCCGGGACGACATAATGCGTGGCCTTGGCGGCAAAGGCCGAGCCAGGATTCGGATTC
>CAKZUU010000235.1 GCA_937922175.1 uncultured Gemmataceae bacterium | reverse complement strand
CAATACTCGAGGCGATGTCGAGGCGGGCGCGAGTCGTGAGTTGGCCAACCCAGGGAAACGTCGGAAGCTCGTCGTCGAGGGACGGCATCATCAGGACGTAGCCGAATTGGTTGGCCAAATCGACGGAATAGGGGTCATCATTCCATTGGACGCGAAATACCTCAGCCGGGAACGAATCGCGTGCCAAAGAAAAGAGAGGAACAAACGCTTCCCAAACAGACTGAGCGGCGAAAGCCGAGCCGATCACCCAGAGTGGCCGACTCGGGCGCAACTCCGGTCTGTGCCAAACGAAATCGACGACCGCCCGGGCCATCTGGCGGTTGGTGAAACAGAAGCGGAAGCTGCGATTCGGATAAACCTGCATCAGGTCGAGTTCACGGAAATCTCCGTCGGGAGCGAGAAGTTTGTCGGCGGTGGCGGTGGTGAGGAGCAACAGAGGTGGTGAGCCGCGCCAGGACTTCTGCTGGGCCAAGGTTTGAGCCAACTCCATCGCTCGGTCGCTTGATCCGCCGCCGACGATGGCCAATGGGGCCGGCTCACGTTCCGCGAGAGCGTGAACCCAATCGGCGATACCCGCTTGACCGCTCTGCTTGTACCACCGAATGTGGAGACGACCGGGAAATCCGCGCCGGGACAACACCACTTCCGGAGTGCTGGCCGTCATTTCGGGGAAGGCCTGGGAGTCGTTGACCTCCAGATCAGGTTCGCTCCGGGCTGCATAATGGATGCCGGACACGAAGCGCTCCCAAGTGTTCTGGTTGGTCGCCGTATGAAACCAGGCGATTTCCTGATCTCCTGCGGGAACCGGAAGCGGGTGGTGGCCTCTGGTCGGCTCCTCCACTTGCCACCAAACCCAGCCGACAAGCCCCACCAGTGCCAGGAAGAGGAAGAACGCGAGACGTATGGTGACGGAAGACATGGGATGGCTCAAAACGGGCGTGTGGGACAATCGATCGTCGAGAGAATGTCCTCCGCCGGCTTGGCGGCTTCGGATGTGGACAGGTATATTCTCGTCCGAGAGACCCAACAAGCATTTCGCTGGCCGGTTTACGGATCACTTCAAGATGGGAAGGGGCGAGACGATGGGCCTTCCAGAGCGATTGACAGGGTAAATACCCCTGTTAGAATCAAGACAAAAGCAGGCGAGATGCAAAGGATTGGCCGGGGTAGGCGGCGATGAGAAAGTGCAATCGATGTCACAAGCAGGCAACACTGCACATTACGGAAATCTTGGGTGAGGACCAATTTGAGGAACATCACTTATGTGAGCAGTGTGCGCATGAATACCTCTATGAATCGCCGATGGGGAAGAAATCCCCCAGCCCAGCGACGACGGATGACGATGAAGAGACGGCGGAATTGAACACAAGGGAGTGCCCGCATTGTGGCTTGAGGTTGATCGATTTTCGTAAATCGACACGGTTAGGCTGCCCTCATGATTACGAGGTGTTTGCGGAAGAGTTGAACCCGCTGTTGGAGAATCTGCACGGGGAGACGAGGCATTGCGGGAAGACGCCACGGCGATTGCCACAAGCGCGGCAGCAACAGTCGGAATTAGCACGGTTACGTCGGCAGTTGCAATCGGCCGTTTTGCAAGAGGCCTACGAGGAAGCGGCCCGGATTCGCGACCAGATCCGACAGCTCGAAGGATTGTGAGCAGGAACGATCGGCATGCAATGTCAATTCTGCACCCAACCCGCGACCGTTCACCTCACGACCATCAGGGATGGCCAAAAGGTGGTGCAGCATTTATGCGAGGCGTGTGCTCGGCAGCATCATCTGGTGGAACACTCGCAGGCGGAGTTGAACATCAAGGCGGCGGTTCACTTCATGCTGATGCATCAGTTGGGGCCGGAGGCGGAGGAGTTGGCGCGATTGAGGTGTCCGGAGTGCGGTATAAAGTACATGGAGTTCCGAGTCGACGGGCGCTTGGGATGCCCGCGAGATTATGAGGCACTCCGACTCGGATTGGAGCCGGTCTTGAAACGAGTCCATCGGGCGACCCGCCACGTCGGCAAACGGCCGCCGCACCATCTCGACAATCGACGACGCTTCAATGATTTGTACGAGTTGCATCGTCGCTTGTGTCAAGCTGTCGAAAATGAGCAATATGAACTGGCCGCTTGTCTTCGTGACATGATCCGAGCCCGAGAATCTGGCGGATGAACCTCGATGCCCTGACTTCCACGACCGGCGAATGGCTCCGAGGCACCGGCCCGGAGTCCGATATCGTCATTTCGACGCGCATTCGGCTCGCACGGAACCTCGCGTCGTTCCCCTTCACCCATCGCGCGACCCCACAACAACGCGCTGAAATCGAATCCCTCTTACGGGATCGGATCACTCGTCTCGATCTTCCTCACCCTCTCCGGTATGTGTCGGTTGCTGCGTTAGCTCCTCTGGATCGCCAGCTTCTTGTCGAGCGTCAACTGATCTCCCGCGAATTGGCCAACGGCGAGGGACCTCGGGGTGTAGCATTCGACGATCGTGAAGCGGTCAGCATCATGGTCAACGAGGAAGACCAGCTTCGCCTCCAAGTCATGCGGAGCGGCTTGGCTTTGGAGCAAGCCTGGCACGAGATC
This sequence comes from uncultured Gemmataceae bacterium, assembly GCA_937922175.1. Lineage (GTDB taxonomy): Bacteria > Planctomycetota > Planctomycetia > Gemmatales > Gemmataceae > CAKZUU01. The sequence continues at coordinate 811 of CAKZUU010000235.1, read as the reverse complement.
GATCACCTCGACGACCTCCTGGAAGCCAAGGTTTGCTACGCCTGGCACGAACAGTACGGTTATCTAACGGCATGTCCGACGAATGTCGGCACGGGGTTACGGGCCAGCGTCATGCTCCATTTGCCCGCCATCGGATTGACACGACAATTCGAGAAGGTGCTGCGCTCGCTGCAGAAGATCAATCTCGTCGTTCGCGGATTGTACGGCGAGGGCAGTCGTGCCAGCGGCGACTTCTTCCAAGTCTCCAACCAGATCACCTTGGGCCGCAGTGAGACCACGGTTCTCTCCGAGCTTCAAGGCGTCGTGTCGAAAATCCTCTCGTATGAGCGAAACGCCCGAGCCGCTCTCATGGCGGAAAAGCGCATGGAGCTTCAAGATCGGGTCTCGCGGGCTTTGGGCGCGTTGCAGCATGCCACCATGATGACCAGCGACGAAACGATGGAGTTGCTCTCCAGTGTCCGTTTGGGGATCAACCTCGGCTTGCTGGATGACATTTCCATGGATGCCGTCAACGAACTGTTCGTTCAGACACAGCCTTCCCATTTGCAAAAGCTCGTGGGCGGACCTTTGGACGGCGAAGAGCGTAACGCGGCTCGAGCCCGTTACCTGCGGACCCGGCTACGCCACACTGCTTGACTGGCACTTGGGTGATGCTGAAGGCTCCAGCGGACCGATCCGTCCGGAACGATTTTACTCACACACTTCGCCCTTTCAGCAGCGGTCGGTTCAAGATGGGGTCGCGCTCCGTCCAGGGGCCTTCCGCCACGTCTTTGCTTAGGCAACGAGCATACATTTCCATCTTCGCGTCGAG
>CAKZUU010000234.1 GCA_937922175.1 uncultured Gemmataceae bacterium | reverse complement strand
GAATCTGGATCTGGCAGAGGATGTACTCGCTCGACTTGAGGAAGACCGCGTCCTTGCCGAGGTGGAGGGGCAAGACCTGATGGGGCAAATCGTCGAGGACTTATTCTCCCCGACCGCGCGCCGCCGATTCCTCCTGGTTATCGGAGCGATGGTCTTGTTGCTGGTGGCGTGCAGAACATGGCTCCGAGCTCGCAGACCGTCGGTCGAGCCAGTGCCGCGATTGTCGGCTGCCTTGGAGCGCTCCTATCGCCGCAGTGTCCCCAGGGGCGACGCGGGGCCCAGTGCCGACCTCTTCCGGGCCGGTTCTTCGATGGGACAAAAATTGGCAAGTGACATCCTCGCCCATCTCCAGGGTCAACCAGAACCGTCGCCCGACTTGTCGCGAATTCGGGTGAACGCCGGCTGGAGGCAGCGTCGGCGAATTCGCCAACATCTCGTTGAGCTTCGACGCATCGCCTTCGCCCCGGAGTCGGAAGCAACACAGACGGACGATTGGCGAACGTTGACGCAATGCGTCGAATTTCTAAGCGAATGGGTTGACCGTGGACTCATCGCGGTGCCTCCAAAAGCCTGAATTGTTCGGGGCCAACGGAGAAGACAACTTTCCGAAGCGACGGCATCATGGCAGAGGACGGCCGGAGATCTTGGGAAACAAGTATGAATGACACCCTCAACGCGCAAAGCGATTCCGCCGCTGTTCGTGAGTTTGCTGTCCAAGCCCGAACGCTCCGGCAGAAGGTCCAACGCGAAATCTCTCGGATCGTCGTGGGGATGGAGGGTGTGACCGAGCGTTTGCTGATCGCGCTGGTTGCCAACGGTCACGTCTTGCTTGAAGGCGTGCCCGGCGTGGCCAAAACGACGCTTTCCAAGGCGTTTGCTCGGATCCTGGGGTGTCAGTATCAGCGCGTTCAATTCACGCCAGATCTGTTACCGTCGGACGTGACGGGGACTTACATCTTCGATCGGCGGACCAATGAGTTTGTCTTGCGGAAGGGGCCGATCTTTTGTCAGGTCCTCTTGGCGGACGAGATCAACCGAGCCCCTGCGAAGACCCAATCGGCCCTCTTGGAGGCGATGCAGGAACACCAGGTGACGATCGAGGGAACGACGTTGATGTTGCCTCACCCGTTCCTCGTGCTGGCAACCCAAAACCCGGTCGAGCAGGAAGGGGTTTATCGTTTGCCCGAAGCTCAGTTGGACCGATTTCTCTTGCGGGTCGAGATGGGCTATCCAGGTCATGATGCCGAGGTGGAGATGTTGAAGTTGCACAGTCGGCCGGTGAATGAAGTCGAACCGCTTTTTACTCCCGAGCAAATCCAGCACATCCAAGGATTGTTGCCCAGCGTTTACGGCGACGAAACTCTGCTTCACTACATCGTGGAGCTGGCCGAGACGAGCCGACATCACCCTGACCTGGCTCTCGGGGCGAGTCCCCGTGCCGCCTTGTGTCTACTGCACTGCGCCCGCGCTCGCGCCTTGCTGGATGGCCGACATTTTTTCACTCATGAAGATGTCCAAGAGATAGCGTTACCCGTGCTCAGCCATCGCCTCATTCTTCGACCGGAAGCGGAAATCGAGGGAACCCGCGTCGAGGACGTCGTGCGGGATTTGATCAACAATGTCCCCGTGGTGGTTTCTCGTTGACTCCGCCGACACCTGATTGAGCATTTGGTGTGCGTGAGGATTCTGAGTCGGGCCGTTTTTTCGGACTACTTGCAAATCCCACATTGGCTTTTCACAATAAACGCTGTTTCCGACCAGGGCCGTTCACGATGGAGATATACCCGGCCATCGATCTTCGAGGCGGATGCTGCGTTCGATTGCGGCAAGGCGACTACGATCGGGAGACCATCTTCGACGCTGACCCGGTCGCCGTGGCGGGGCGCTGGCGCGACCAAGGAGCCCGTTGGTTGCATCTGGTGGACCTTGATGGGGCGAAGGAAGGTCGGCCCGTCCATCTCGACATCGTTCGGCGAATTGTGAGCGAGCTTTCGATCCCCTGTCAGGTCGGAGGGGGAATCCGGGAGTTGGCGCACGTCGAGACGTTGTTGACCCTGGGTGTCGAGCGCGTTGTCCTCGGGACTCGGGCCATCCGCGAGCCCGAATGGCTGCAACAAGTCAGCGAACGTTTCTCCGGTTGCATCGTCCTCAGCCTCGACGCTCATGGCCTTCGTCTGGCCACGCATGGCTGGCAACAGAGCAGCGAGCGGCACGTCGCCGACGTGATGCGCGATGTCGCCGCGCTGCCCTTGGCGGCGTTCGTCTACACCGACATTCAGCGCGATGGGATGTTGTCCGGTCCTAATTTTGACGTTCTCGCCGAACTCAACGCGATGAGCTCCAAGCCGGTGATCGCTTCGGGCGGGATCGCTTCTTTGGACGACATTCGTCGTCTGGTACAAATCGGCGTGGCAGGGTGTATCGTCGGTCGGGCCTTGTATGAAGGTCGATTCGATCTGTGCGAGGCTCGCTCGGCTGCGGAGGTTTCTTCCCGAAAATTGGTGACTTGAATTCGTCTTCCTCGGCACGGGGCTTGTGCTGGCTTGACTCATTTCTGGAGCAATCCTGATGGCGAAATATTCCGTTCAAGACATCCGTACGTTGGCTTTGGTCGGTCATCGAGCCGCAGGGAAAACGACGCTCGCCGACACGCTGCTGCACAAGGCGGGCGCGGTTGATCGACGGGGGAGCGTCGATGATGGGACAAGCATTTCGGATTTCGACGAAGAGGAACGGAATCGCAAATTCTCGATCGACACCTCCGTGTTGAACTTCTCTCACAAGGGCAAGCAAGTCTACCTGCTCGATACCCCTGGTTATCCCGATTTTGTCGGCACGGCCTTGGCGGCCTTGTCAGCCGTGGAGACAGCGGTCATCGTCATCTCGGCTCCCGCAGGAATCGAGGTCAACAGCCGAAGAATGTTTCACGAGGCAGGCAAACGCAACCTGGTTCGGATCATCGTCATTAACAAGCTCGACGCCGACAATATCCAGTTCGATCAATTGCTTGCCAACATCCGCGAAACGTTCGGCAAGGGGGCTGTGCTCTTCAATGCCCCCATCGGATTGGGGGCGAAGTTCAGCGGCGTCGTCGATGTACTGCGGCTGCCCGCCGCTTTGCCCGCTGGGGTGGCGACCGATGTGACCGCCGCGCGAAGCCAATTGATGGATGCCATCGTGGAAATCGACGAAAGCCTGATGGAGAAATACCTCGCCGAGGAACCAATTTCCGCCGAAGAGATGATGAATGCCATCCCCAAGGCGATGGTCGAAGGTTCGCT
>CAKZUU010000233.1 GCA_937922175.1 uncultured Gemmataceae bacterium | reverse complement strand
TCGGGGGTGTAGCCCCGCCGACGCACCCCCCGAATCGTGGGCATCCGTGGATCGTCCCAACTACGAACGTGCCCTTCATGGACGAGTTGAATCAAGCGACGTTTGCTGAGGACCGTATAGGTTAGATTGAGGCGGGCAAATTCGATCTGCCGCGGATGATGAATCCCCAAATTCTCGATGAACCAATCGTACAGCGGCCGGTGATTTTCAAATTCCAAGGTGCAAATCGAATGCGTAATCCCTTCGATAGAGTCTGATTGGCCGTGCGCCCAGTCATACATCGGGTAGATGCACCAGCGATCGCCGGTATGTTGATGCGGGGTATGCAAAATCCGGTACAATACCGGGTCACGAAGATTGAAATTGGGATGGTTCATGTCGATCTTGGCCCGGAGCGTCCGAGATCCGTCCGGGAATTCGCCGGCACGCATGCGGCGAAAGAGATCCAAGTTTTCTTCGACGCTCCGGTTGCGGAACGGCGACTCGCGGCCGCCTTTGATCCCGCCTCGATATTCCGCCACTTGCTCTGGGGTCAGATCACACACATACGCTTTGCCGTCGCGGATCAGCTTCTCCGCCCATTCATAAAGCTGCTCAAAATAATCCGAGGCATAAAACTCGCGGTCCTCCCAATCCGCTCCGAGCCAACGCACGTCCTCGCGGATCGCATCAACGTATTCTTGTTCCTCTTTCGTCGGGTTGGTATCGTCGTAGCGGAGATTGAATTTGCCGCCGTATTTCACCGCCAGACCGTAGTTGAGGCAGATCGACTTGGCGTGACCCAGGTGCAGGTAGCCATTCGGCTCCGGAGGAAATCGAGTGTGGACTCGTCCGTGGAAGCGACCCGTGTGCAGGTCTTCGTCGATGATCTCCTCGATAAAGTTCTTTGGTCGTGCGGGATCCGTTTCAGCCATGCCTCAATACCCCAGGATGCACCAGACCACATGCCCTCTCTGCGGAAACAGAACGGATGATGTCTGCCATTGTATGCCGAAATGCTCGGCTCGAAGGGATCCGAACGACTCCACGCCCCAGGAAACATATGGCCCGTCACGCTACCGATTTCCTCACAGTACCACAACACGGTCGAAGCGCCGCAAGCATCGCTCCCGACCGAGAATCGCCAAACCAGCGTAGGCGTCGAAACCGACGTCCTTGCCCGTCACGGCGACACGCAACGTTTGGCTGAGTGCCCCGGGTTTCACCCCGAGTTCCCGGGCCAACGCCTCCACCTGGCTTTTCAACCTGACCGCCTCGAATGGTTCCGTCGATGCCAGAAGTTGGCGCAATCGCGGCAACACATCCCGGGCCGCGTCGAGATGTTTTTGCTTCGCTTTCGGCTCCAAACGAATCGCGTCATCGGGCAAGAAGAAATCGTCGAAGTTGAAAATATCACCGGCGACAATGAGTCGGTGTGCCGCTTCGGCCACGACTTGCCGTACCAAATCCTCTGACGCGCTCAGACCTGCCCGGTGCAAGAAGGGCATGACGCGACGGACCTTCTCGTTCAGATCCAGCCCAGCGAAGTAGTGCTCCTCAAACGCCCAAAGCTTTTTTACATCCAAGCTGGCGGCTGCCTTGTTGACTCGTTCCAGCGAGAATTTGTCGATCATCTCCTCCCGTGTGAAGAATTCGGTGCTGCCATCCCACGACCAACCGAGCAGCAATAAGTAGTTGACGATGGCATCGGGAACAAATCCGACCTGCTCATAGAATTCGACGAGAACGGGGTTGAAAGTCTCGGGGGAGATTGTCAGGCCCAAACGCTCCGCAATCGCCTGGCCGTGCTCGTAAACCTTCTTGAAATCCGGATTCTTGAGATACTGGCCGATCTTCCGTTTGCTGAGTTTGTTCTTGCTGCCCGGCTCCGCGACGAAGGGAACATGAGCGTAATGCGGGCGAGGATAACCCAAGGATTCGATCATGAAGATCTGTCGCGGCGTGTTAGAAAGATGCTCTTCGGCTCGGATCACATGGGTAATTTTCATGTCGAAATCATCGACCACATTCGCGAGATTGTAGGTGACCGAGCCGTCCGAGCGCTGAATCACGATATCCTGCTCGTTGGCCCACTCGACGGCCATTTCACCGCGGACCTGATCGAAAAAGCGGCACACGCCCTCGCGCGGCATTTTGAGCCGAACCGAGGCGACGCGGCCCTCTGCCTCGAAGCGAGCGCGCTCGGCCGGGGACTCGGCCATCCACCGCCGGCTGTAGATTTTTGGTCGTTTCTCGCGCTCGGCGGCCTCCATTTCCGCTTTGAACTCTTCCGGCGTCGCGTAGTCCCAATAAGCGCACCCGGCCGCCAGCAACTGCGCCACTGCCTCTTGGTAGCGTGGCAATTTGGCGGACTGGTAATAGGGACCATGAGGCCCGCCCACCTCCGCCCCCTCATCCCAATGCAGCCCGAGCCAGCGAAAGCCGCGAAGGATAGGCTCCAATGCGGCCTCGACGTTCCGCTGCTGGTCAGTATCGTCGATGCGGAGAATGAATTGTCCGCCGTGCTTTCGCGCAAACAGCCAGTTGAACAGTGCCGTCCGCACTCCGCCAATATGCAAATAACCCGTAGGGCTTGGAGCAAACCGAGTCCGTACCGTCATGGTCAATCATTCCCCATCGTTGCCGACGATTCCCGCCTCGCCGAGGCTCAGACCGCACGCTTTACGAAAGTGCCGCTCATCTTACGAAGCCAATCCTTCATCGCGCAGTCATATCACCCGACGTTCCTGGACGTTCGATCAACCCGCCCGACGATTCCTCTCCCTGCGACTATCGACAACCGGAGTTTCGTGGCGTAACTTGGCGAGAGCCTCCAGCATCGCGACGAAAAGTCGAGGATTCGTGTACCGGGACGACGTTGCTGGCAACCGACTCGTGCGTCAAGAGGGAGTGACCGCCCATGCTGACTGCCGTTGGACTCGTCTTGCTCGGCCTGATTCTGCTCGTGCTCGGCGGTGAGTCGCTGCTGCGAGGTGCCGTCGGTCTAGCCACGCTGCTGCGTCTGACTCCCGCGGTCATTGGCTTGAC
>CAKZUU010000232.1 GCA_937922175.1 uncultured Gemmataceae bacterium | reverse complement strand
CCCTATTTCGGCTGTATCACGGGCCGTTATTGCAACCGCATCGCCAACGGAAAATTCCTCCTGGAGGGCAAGGAGTATCAGCTCGCGAAGAACAACGGCCCCCATCACCTCCACGGCGGCAATGTCGGTTTCGATAAAGTCGTCTGGCAAGCGAAAGAAATCCGACGCGACAACGCTGTCGGTTTGGAGTTGACTCGACGAAGCCCGGACGGGGAGGAGGGGTACCCCGGGAACTTAGATGTGACCGTTCGTTATCTGGTGACGGACAACGCCGAACTCGTCATCGAATACGAGGCCACGACCGATAAAACGACCCACGTCAATCTCACAAATCACACTTACTTTAACCTGGGCGGCATCAAAGGGGGGACGATTTTAGACCACGAGCTCCAACTTTGGGCAGGTAGCATCACTCCGACGGACGAGACGTTGATTCCCACGGGAAAAATTCAACCGGTCAAGGGAACGCCCTTCGATTTCACCGCCTCCAAGCCGATCGGGCAAGACATCGCCCGAACTGGAGGAAACCCGAGCGGGTATGACATCAATTATGTGATCGACCGGCAGGACGGACCTGGGTTGCCCCGAGCGGCCAAAGTTCGTGATCCAAAGTCAGGCCGCACCCTCGAAGTCTCCACCAGCGAACCGGGGGTGCAACTCTATACAGGCAATTTTCTGGATGGGTCCATCGTGGGCAAAGGCGGGGTAGCATACCAAAAGCATTTCGGTTTCTGCCTCGAAACACAGCATTTCCCCGACTCGCCGAATCAGCCGGACTTCCCAACCACGGCACTCAAGCCCGGTCAACGTTATCACTCGAAGACGGTCTATCGTTTTGGAACGTCCAAATAGTTTCTTGGATTGAATTCCGGGAACCGAGGTCGGTCGAAAGCTCTCCCTCAGGGCATGACCTCGGTTCCCGACTTGATGACCGAAACTTCTTACGATGGACTTACGGTTTTGGAGGTTTCGGGACGAATCGAAAACTGCCGCGCACAACCTGGTCGTTTCGATTTTCGAGCGTGATCAGGGCATGATCGAACAATCCGGCGAGAGCGAAGGCGCGACGGATGATCTCAACATTGGTCTCGCCGGGATCGTCCGACAGCTTGCCGAATGGCTTCAACCACTCGTCGATTGTCGGTGCCAGAAAACCGAGCAGCGGCTTCAGCCTCACTTCGGCCAAAATTCCGTCACGCTTTCGCTCTTCAGCAGGCACTCGCGATAAGCGGTCGATGATCCTCGGGCTTGTTGCGAAAATCAAATGCCGCTTCTGAACCGAATATGCAGGTTGCACTCCTCGGGGAAACAACTTCTCGTGATGCAGAAAGCGGATTTCAGTGCCGTTCTCTCCAACCTTTCGATTTGACTGAATCGGATCGTCTAACTCGACACCTAGTTGCAGACGCAAAAACAGCAGGAACGCATCCATCGCGTCCTGCAATTGTCGCTCGAAGCGCGAGTCCGCTGCTTCAGCCAAGGGAATCGCGAGAGCGATTTCGGGGAGAGGCGAATTTTCAAGCATCGGCGGGGCGACATAGAGCGTCCAGGGGGAAGAGAAGTGAGAGAGAAACTCCTTTGTCCGTTTTCGACCGAAGAAAGGAAGCAGAACCGACTCCGCCATTTCGGTCAGCTCCTCCCAACTCTGGTTGGGCAAAAGAGTTCGAACGGCGTCGCGGATGTTCGAGAGGTCGACGGGAAGACGGGCGAGGGCCCACCAAGGACCCCTGAGTTCGAGTCGTGAAGACGCCAGCGACGCTTGCGACTCCAACCAACGACGCCATTCTTTGGGCAAGTCCTCGCGCCGGTATGCCACCGACAAGGACGCCGCCTTTTCCGCTCCCCATTCGAGCGAGATCGCGACAGCATCGATGGCGGCCCACAGACGGGTGAAGGTTTGCAGAAATGCTCTCTCTTCTTCGCGTGCGGACTGAGCACGCTGGGCTAATTCCGAATCGAATCCCCTCGGGTTGAGCCAAAAAATGACGAAGTCCCGTGGCGTCGTAACTCGCTGCCACAACGGTTGGAACGCATTGGAGCGACTGTTCTGCCGCCGATCCATCACTTCTCGTACCGCCAGCTCCGAATTCGAAAGGATGAAGATGGGCCCCATTTGCGTGACGAAGTCCGAAGGGCCTTGAGTTTTGATCCGTTCAATAATCTGCCCGTCGCCATAGGGCAATGAGCGAAGCGACTTCAACTCTCCCGACTTCCTCTGCATGACGTCGACCCGAGTACGGATCCGATTGGCGACTCGAACATCGCGGCACCAACTGAACAAAAGGGCGTATTCACCTCGCCCCTTCTCCGCCGGATGACTTCCGTAGGCAAAAACCAGCGAATCGCCGCAAACATCGTCGCGCAGCCTTTGGGCGTCGGTCCCGAGGGTCGCCGCCAGATCGAGGAGGCTTCGTTTGAGTTGAGCTGCCAGTGTGCCTTTGATGATGTCGTCATTCAACAGCATCTCACCCAATCGTTCGCTGAAAAGGTCAGTCTCCGCCTGTTGCCAAACGTCACGAAGGTTTTGAATCACGATGACCAATTGGGCATCATCGGGGACCAGGCGAAGGATTTCGGCGGTCCGATCGGAACTTTGTGGCAGCGGCAAACACGCGAGCCAAGTGAAGAACCACAGCACACCGTTACTGACCATTAGCCCTACCTTTCATGAATCAGGTGGTCGCGAGACTTCCGGCACGAATTGCCGCGTGAGAATGTCGATCGCCCGACGGGTCGATTGGCTGATGGGTTGAAATCCTGTTTCGGCACCCGCGCGGAGCGTGTCCCAGGGTCGGGTCATTTTGGCTCGGTCCCAATCGTCCCGGGAAGCCCATGTGGGCGAACGCGTTGGTCGAGCATTAGCCTCTCGTGGGGGGGCCAACACCTCTTCTGCTTTCCGCCGTAACACTGCCAACACGGTTTGCCCCGGTTCAGTCCAACCCGACTGCGCCGTCTCGGACGACTGAGAATCCAGAGCAGGCGATATCATCTCGTGGGTTGTTCCAACGCGATGGGTCAGGGGATCGCCTACAGACCACTGCAAGGCGCGGATCGCGATGATGAATGTCCCAATCAGTGCCACACAACGGATAAGCGACCAGACCGGGTGCAGCGGGCGATGAGCTGACTCCGTGAGCGCACGCGACACGATTCGATCGGCCCAATCTTCGGTCAGTGAAGGAACTCGAAGCCCGTGTCGGTAAGTCCCCATAGCTTCG
>CAKZUU010000231.1 GCA_937922175.1 uncultured Gemmataceae bacterium | reverse complement strand
GAGGCGAATGAGGGTCGGTGGCAGAGTGGACAATTGCACCAGACTGTAAATCTGGCGGGCCTTGCCCTTCGCAGGTTCGAATCCTGCCCGGCCCAATGCGGGTGTAGCTTAGTGGTAAAGCCCTTGCCTTCCAAGCAAGCCACACGGGTTCGATTCCCGTCACCCGCTTGCCCGGCGGCCGGAGGTCGGGTGATCGCAGCAAGACCGGCTCGCTGCTGTAGCTCAGTCGGTAGAGCGCGTCCTTGGTAAGGACGAGGTCATGGGTTCAAATCCCATCAGCAGCTCTGGTTGACCATGAGCCGCACCGCCCCCCGGGCGAAACCATGAGCTTTCGGAGACCTTTTCGGAGAGAACGATGGCGAAGGAGACTTTTCAGCGCACCAAGCCGCATGTGAATGTCGGCACGATCGGCCACATTGACCACGGCAAAACCACCCTCACCGCGGCCATTGTGGCCCGGCAGGCGCACAAGTTTGGCGGGAAAGCTAAAAGCTACGCCGACATCGCCAAGGGCGGCACCGTCCGTGACGAAAACAAAACCGTGACCATCGCCGTCGCTCACGTCGAGTACGAAACGGCCAACCGACATTACGCCCACATCGATTGCCCCGGACACGCCGACTTCATCAAGAATATGATCACCGGCGCTGCCCAAATGGATGGCGCCATCCTCGTCGTCGCTGCGAACGACGGTCCCATGCCTCAGACGCGCGAGCACATCCTCCTCGCCCGACAGGTGGGCGTCCCGAGAATCGTCGTCTTCCTTAACAAAATCGACACGGTGGATGATCCGGAGTTGCTCGAATTGGTCGAAATGGAATTGCGGGAACTGCTCAGCAAATACGAATTCCCCGGCGACGAAGTGCCGATCATTCGTGGCCGAGCCGACATCGCCTACAAGAATCCGACGGATGACACGGCGTGCAAGCCGATCGACGAGTTGATGAACGCCCTCGATTCGTATATCCCGGTGCCCGAACGCCTCGTCGATAAGCCGTTCTTGATGTCGATCGAAGACGTGTTTTCGATCAAAGGCCGCGGCACTGTCGGCACCGGCCGAATCGAGCGCGGCAAGGTCAAAGTCGGCGACGAAGTGGAAATCATCGGTCTGTCGCGACAACCGCGCAAGACCGTCGTCACCGGCGTCGAAATGTTCCAAAAGACGCTTGAAGAAGGCATCGCCGGCGACAACGTCGGCGTCCTGCTCCGCGGCATTGAGCGTGATCAGTTGGAACGCGGGCAAGTGCTGGCAAAACCCGGCAGCATCACCCCCCACACGAAATTTGAAGCACAAGTCTACGTTTTGTCGAAGGAAGAAGGTGGGCGGCACACGCCGTTCTTCTCAGGCTACAAGCCGCAGTTTTACTTCCGCACGACAGACGTGACCGGCACCATCACGCTTCCTCAAGGCGTCGAAATGTGCATGCCCGGCGACAACGTCAAGGTCACCGTGGAATTGCTGCCCGACATGCCAATTGCCATGGACGAAGGCTTGCGCTTCGCCATCCGCGAAGGTGGCCGAACCGTCGGCTCCGGCGTGGTGACGAAGATCATCGAGTGACCGGATGGTCACGGTCGGCAACCAAGCACGGGACGACAGAAATCGCGGTCCGAATGAAAAATCGCTGAACTCTGTCTTTCCCGTGCTGCGTCTTCCGCTGGAACGGCGGACGGCCGTCTTTGAGGGCGGTGTTTCAATAGGGGCGTAGCTCAATTGGTAGAGCACTCGTCTCCAAAACGAGCGGTTGAGTGTTCGAGTCACTCCGCCCCTGCTCGACCCTCGATCCGATCGTTGGCAGGACGCTCCTTTCGTCCCGTTCAACGCGCTCGGCTGAAAGGGAGGCAGCTGCCCTGCTCCCGCATCGCCCGGCTCAGGGGTGCGCCCTCGGAAGGGCTCGTCTGAACCCTGGAGATTTGCCCGGGGGAGTGTGAACCCCCGACTTGCTCAGAACAGGATCTGTCATGGCCACCGCCGTGAAATCGTCAAACGAAACGTCGTCGCCCACGCCGAGTCCGAACTCTCAACTCATTCGGTCGAGTCTGATCGGCTCCGTTTACCTCGTCGCTGGTTTGGCCATCGTCTTTTTCGGCCTCCCCCAACTCTGGAAAACGCTTCTCAGTGATTGGGTCCGCGACCACCTCGGAGCCTTCTTCGATCCCTTCGGTATGGGCTTGGCCATTCTCTTTGCCTCGGTCGGCTTGTTCTACCTCGGGCAGCAACTGGCAAACCGGGTCGGCAGCCCCCCAGGGTTGCGCGCGGGCGTGGTTGTTTTCGTGTTCGGTGCCGTCGTCGGTTTTCTCTTCTGTGTTTGGATCGGGAGAATCCTCGAAAACAACTTCCTTCGCGATCCCACCAACCGCTTCGGACTGATGGTGATGGCTTTGGTGGCCGTCGGCCTGGTCTGGCTGGTCGTTCGCTGGGCGCGGAACGGACAATTGCAGCACTACTTGATCGTCCTCGAACAGCAAGGTTGGTTCACCGCCCGTTCCTACAAACCCAACCAGGGCCGACTCGTTCGCCGTTTTACCATGCTCGGTGTGCTGCTGATTGTTGGCACCGGCGTCAACACCCTCTTAGAGTCAAAAGCCTTCACCGGCCATTGGACCATTCGCATCCCCTTCACCTTGAACTTGCTGAAGGAAGATCACCGTCTCGCGGTGACCTTGCTGCCCGATATTCGATACACCGCTCCCCTCTTGCTGATCGCCCTGGGAATCTGGTTCGCTTGGCGTGTGGTGAACTATCCAACCTTCGCGGACTTCCTGATCGCCACCGAAGCGGAACTGAACAAGGTGTCGTGGGTGACGCGAAAACGACTGATGCAGGATACCGTGGTTGTGCTGATTTTCTTGATGCTGTTCACCGTTTTTCTGCTCGCTGTCGATTCTCTCTGGGGCTGGATCCTCTCGCGGAAGACGCTCGGGGGGATCGTGCCCACCGCGGAGAGAGTCGAGAAGAAAAAAGCCACGGACATCGACTGGTAAAAAAAGAAGTGACATCCTGATGGGAAGACGGACTCGACACAGATGGTCGCCAGCTGAGCAATGTCCATGATGACCGAAACGCCTCAAGAATCTCTCCCGCATGATAGCTCCGCGAGTGCTGGGTCTGCCCCTTCGCCCGCCCTGGCTCCCGAAGCAGAACCGGCACCTGCCGTTGCTTCGTCCGTATCAGAAACAGGGGAAGGCGATGATCTGACGGAGACGTCGGCGGTCTCGTCGGCTCCGAAGACCGAGACAACCGATGAGCCTGCGGAAGGATTGAGCACTGCTGCCGAAACGCCTTCCCCGCCGACCGAAGGCGGCAACAAGCAATGGTACGTCGTCAAAGTCCAGAGCGGTCGCGAAGAAACCGTGAAGGAAGCGATCGAACGCCGGGTCAAGATCGAAGGGCTGGAGCAATACTTTGGACAGGTTGTGGTCCCGATGGAGCGCGAAACCGTCACGATCCAATCGGGCAAGCGAAAAGGGCAAAAAACCGTTCGGAAGAAGAAAAAGTTCCCGGGCTACATCATGGCCCAAGTGGAACTGAACGAGAAAATCTTGTACCTGTTTCGGGAAACGTCCGGCGTGGGCGATTTCGTCGGGGCGTCGCAGAATCGAAAGCCGGTCCCGATGTCAGAGCGCGAAGTGGCCGC
>CAKZUU010000230.1 GCA_937922175.1 uncultured Gemmataceae bacterium | reverse complement strand
GGCCAGCCATTCCGCAGGTTTGGTGATCTTCCAGCCGCCACCGCGGATCAACTCCAAATCGTTGTCTTTCATCTCGCGTCGAATCACTTGGATCGGAGCGCCCTCGAGTCGTAGCAGGGTCCGGTCGGCATAATCGAGGTGGGCACGGGTCAATTCTCGAGCCGTGACCGCCGACACGACATAGACTGCTTTCTTGTCGTCGACGATGACATACCGCCCGCCGCCCTCTGCTTCCTTGCCCAATTTCAAGTCATGCCGAGCCTCAGGAGCGTCGGGTCCAGTGCTCTGCAAGACGACGGTGAGAGAGTCGGCGGACGATTGCAGACCGAACTCGTCGAGGTTAATGTTCGGCCCATACGCCGCCACACGATCTGCCTGCAACGCTTCCAACGAACGAAGGGTACCGTCCCAGGTCGGTTGGTCGACAGAAAATCGGACCTCTCCAGATTGAATGGTCCACACGTCTCCCTCTCGCGACGCGATCCACGTCGCGGTGCCCGATCGTTCCAGTTTGCGGATTCGGCTGCGATCAATCGCTAGCACACGCCGATCCAACAGATCCAAGGCGGATCGGTTGGCCTGGCGGAACAAAGAATCGGCGATACGAAAAACGGCCCCATCAGCGTCCTGTTTGGCGTACACTTCCGACTTACCCGAAACGGATTTTCCGACGAGCAGGGTCCAGGATTTTGGTGCCGCTGACGCCTCGACCGCTCGATCCGTCGCGCTGAAGCTCAACCGCAGGGCGGGTGGGTTCAACCCGTATTGGTCCAATTTGTCCGCCGTGTGAGTTTCGTATCCTTCGATCCGAAGCGAGGCTAACGCATCGAGGATGGGACGAATTTCCGTCTCACTGGTCGCTGCGTCGAAAGGCTGGGTCATTTTCCACGAGCCAGCCTCTTTGCGAAGCTCGACTCGATCGGGACCGCGCTCAATTGTGACATTCCTCAGATCGTCTGCAGCCACGTTCCAAAGGTCTTTCAAACGGTAACTGAGCGAGTCTTGATCCAAGCGATCACGAATGTCTTTACGGATGACGAACACACTATTGCCCGTGGCGAGCTTGGCGTAGTATTCGGGCTTCATCTCCCGTTGCTGACCTACGAGCAGAACCTCCGCTTTCTCCCCCCCGTCGCTCAACATCACACGAATCGTAAGAGCCGGCTTGTCCAAGCCATAGCTGGCCAATTGCTCAGCGGTCGGCTTATCGTTCACGTACTCCACCGCTTCGAGTCGTCCCAGATCGTTGGCCAAGTCGCTGGCTTTAAAGCGCTCGATCGGGGCCGCGACCGGCGATATCAATTTCCACTCACGGTCTTGCTGCTGCAATACGAACGATTCGGCAGCCCGTTGCACCTCGATTCGCGTAACTTGCGAGGAATCGAAGTCGAGGATCCGTCGGCCACGGTATGCCAGCGCCGGGCGCGAGGCCAAGGTCAATGTTGACTCCTCAATGAGATTGACGCGGTTCTGACCGGCGACGCGAACATGCACTTTTTTGCTATTGGTGTCTTGAGCACCGAACTCGAAGGTGACCGTCCGCTGACGTCTTTCTTTTGTCCCGCCCGGGGTCGGAGCCGGGATTTCTTCATCAAGGTGAATTGTCACTTTTACCGTGGCCGATTCGAGCCCTGCCTTTTTCAGGTCCGAGGTGTCGAGGATATCCTGATCTCGCGACTCCAGTGACGACAATTTGTCGAGCAGTTCGCTCACCTTGGCGCTCTCGGCGAGCGCGGTCAGAGGCTGCACGATTCGCCATTTGTCGCTCGATTTGTCACCTTTGTCACGGCGTAACACAATCGACTCTTGACCCGTCTGGATACCGAGTTCGATGACGTCGGCGGTTTGAAAGCGCGCCAGTCGGGCGTCGCGGAATGTCGTCGCCGTTGGGAAAAGATCGTTCAGTTTTTCCGCTTTGACTTCAAAGACCAAAGGTTGACCGTCGAGCCGGGCATAACGATATTCCTCTCGAACAGGTAGCGGAGGAAGAGGGGGCATTCCCGGACGACTGGGCGGCGGAGTTCCCGGACGTTCCACAATGCGCGAGATCCGGCCAAGGTGCAGTGTTGTGACATCGCCGCCGGGTCGAACGACCGTGACTTGATACTCCGGTGGATTGAGACCCAACTGTTGGAGCATCCAAGGCCCTCCCGCCGGCTCTAGCGTTAACCGAAGACCAGCGAGCAGGAAGGCCCAATTTTCCCCGGCGACCAAATTCAATACCGCTGGGTAAAGCGCCGGAGAGACGTGAGGAGTAAAGGATTCGACCCATAGATTCGGCACGGAGCTGAGCAAATTCTTGAGTTTCTCCGGATCGGCTCGATCAACGAATGGTTCGACAATTTCCCATCGCTCCGCGAGAAGTTCGGGTGTGGTCTGGGAAGTGACTCGCGGATCAGAGGCTGGTTTGTCGAGGTCGAGAGCCCGAAGAACCAGTCGGCCCTGCGGCCCCTGGACCACGATCCGCCGTGCTCGAGGTATTGTGACGCTGCCGCTTCCGGATTCTGCCGAAGGTCCGAACGGGTTGGCCGCGCGATTTTCGGCAAACCGCACCCTCTCCGCGTCGAAAAACAACTGCCGACGCTGGTAGAATTCGCGCGGCCGACGCAAGACACTCAACAAATCCGGCCCCAGACGGAACACCTCTGGCCCGTCGTTGACGCGGAGGTAGGTTGGGCGAGCAAACGAACCGATCTCGACATTCGGTGGTTCGCCGAACTCGAGGCGAACGGCCTCTTTTTCAGTAACGACAACGACTCTCACCGGTTGCTGCGATGGATCCAAGCCGAAATCGCGAAGGTTTTTCGTCTCCGGGGTGAGGGAAATCGCCGCAAAGCGTGTTTCGAGACGGGTGAGGAGGTCGATCAAAGCTTGCGCTTCGGATTGTCGAGTCGGCCAGTTGCCGGGCAACGCCCATCGACCGCTCTTGTCTTTCTCCAGCGTGAAGCTCCCGTGAGCGTTGGTGACCTCCACGCGTTGGATGGAATTTGGCGTCAGTTGAGGGACAACGACGCGGACTCCGACGAACTCGCTGGGGACCGACGTCTTTCTCGCGCCAACCCACGACGAGACGTCATCCCATCGCCACCATGCCAGAGTTCCTCCCGTTGCAAGCAGCGCTAAAAAAAAGGTCGTGCGGAGATTCATGGTTGCCCTCGTCGGCGAAATCAACGAGTCCGGCGGATGGTCATCACGGCCAAGCCGAGCAAAGCGAACGCGACCGGCAGGCCGACCAACGTACCCGTATGCCAATAGTAGATTTCTCGCTCCGAGAGTGAGACGCGTGGGAACGCCCATGTGTGACGCGCGTGAGGCAGGCGGAAATCTCGACCGAGAAGCCAATTCAGGGATTGAACTAACAAGGCCTCTTGCGCGGGTGATAATTGCGGCCCGGAGAACCACCCTCCGTGCCCGATGGCCACGATTCGGGTTTTGCGGTATTCGTCCGATCCGTGGGTCATCCCGAAGTCCGCGGGCAGCAAGGCCGCCGCCGCAAAAAAGGTTGGCAACCCACCCAAAGTCAACGGCGACCAACCGACGAAACGGCCCGCCTCGACAACGCCAACTTCCGGCCGGCTCCATGATACCGGTCGTTGGACTTCAACCGCGATCCCGACCGGGAAGGGACCCCGACGACGTTCGTGCAACGTGCCTCGCGTCGGATCACCCGGCTTCGGCGGGTCGAATCGCGGGATCGGACGCTCGTCCGTGGGATACGGGTTGTCCTCGTTCCAGCAAGCGCGAATGGTCTGCAAGAATGTTGCTGCGGTTTCAACCTGCCTCCCTCGGGGGCGGAAGTAGATCGGCCTCGGATAGCGAACACGCAGGTCGATCGGCTCGCCCGCACTCCGTTGCACCAGCAGCAGCGAACGGCCCAACGGATTGGGACGTTTCTCTTCCCCTTCCGACACTGCCAAGGTCGAGACGTCGCGATCGGAAAACTCCAAAGCGGGAATGCTCTCGATCCCCCCGCCTCTTCCAAAAGCGAGAACCTGATTGGCCGCGTAGGCATCGGCTTCCTCGTCGTACAAGATCGCCTGCGGGGCCAACACCAAACCCAATTCATTCAACAGGATCTCGAATCCATCGGGGCCGGAGGATGAACGCGCGACAAGATCATTGTCGGGCGGTTCGTTCGTCGGCCCGCCGCAAAACATCAATGGTTTTCCCGAATTCAGAAAGTCTTTGATGGCACGGATGTGTTGCTCGTCCAATTGATGCAGACTGTTCGGCACAACATCGCCGATACTCGTGTCGATCAAAGTCATCCGCGCGACGATGAGGGCATCGCAGTCCGACAACAAAAGACTCAGCTTCTTGTAAATGTCGGTCTCACGCTGCCCCTCCGAGACCGACTCTTGAGCTTGAAGCAGATCCCACTCGGCTTCGAGATCGCGTTCTTTGCGTTCCTTTTCGGCGATCTCGGACTCGATTTCGGGTAATCTCTCGGACAAGTTGCGGATGTTCTTGGCTCGCTCCTCGGGTCCAACGGACAAGCGACGACCAAACATCGCGCTGAGACGATCGCTGACTTGTTCGTCGCTCAACGGCGACCGGAATAATTCGAGCAGTTCACGAAACCGCTCTAACTCGGCCCGATTCTGGAGCAACTGAAAGCGGACGGCACTTAACTGCGCTTCGACGCGGTCCAGCCGACTTTCCTCCAGGGACAGGGCTGCCCGTTCCAGACGAAGACCTCGACCTCGGCGACCGACCAGTTGGTTCGTGAGGATGTCTCTCACCTCGAAGCCGAAGTTCGTCAGCGTTTTTCGCAAACCGGCCAAGGTGTATTCCTCGACCTGACCTTCGGTGCTCAACCAAGGGTGCGAGACCAGAACAGCGATCCGTGGCCGTTTCTCCTCAATCGACAGAATGTTTCGGGCGAAGGTCTCAATCCCCTGATTCAGCAGCACGAGGTTGCCCAATCCATCGTTCGCTTCGCGGGATGCCGATTTATCCAGACGATAGAATTCGCTGAATCCCATGCGTTGAACATGCCGACCCGAGCAGAACAAAATGCTGCTCTCTGGAGCGTTGCGGATCGCAGCATTGAGTTGGGGAAACCTCTTGATCTGTTCCGCGAGTTTGCGCTCATAGCC
Organism: uncultured Gemmataceae bacterium; assembly: GCA_937922175.1. Taxonomy (GTDB): domain Bacteria; phylum Planctomycetota; class Planctomycetia; order Gemmatales; family Gemmataceae; genus CAKZUU01. The sequence goes on along the minus strand of CAKZUU010000230.1, from coordinate 2,114 downwards.
ATCTTCTTCAACGTCAAGAACGACGACCTGGAATTGCGGCCCGAACTCCCGAAACAACTCGACGAGGTCTTTGACTTTTTCGACGACCATCCGATCCGCGGCCAAGTCGTATCGATCCGGCGGTTGCGAGGTCAGGCGAGCGGCTGGCTGCCTCTTCTGGTAAACGATGATCGTGGTCTCGCCTCGAAGTTGCCTCAACTGCTCTGCCAACTCGGGACTCAAGGTAAAGACCTGATCGCGAGTGAAGTCCCACCGACGATAGTGCAGGAAGGAAAAGCCATTGACTCCGATCAGCAAGCCGGCCGCCAACGCGATTTGCAACACAACGTTGACGCCTAACACGCTGCGCCGTCCGGCGGCACGGAACAGGGCTGCCATTCCGTCCATTGAAGCGACGACGAGCGCCACGCTCCAGCCCGCGAGGCAAACATAAATCGACCATTGCACGAAATCGCCATGACGTCCCTCCCAAGCGGCATGGAGCGTGTCACCATTGAGCTGGGGCAACTCGCCAACGAGGATGATGGCCGCCACGATCCCCGCCATCAATCCCACCAAGCCGAGAATCCGCCAGCACACATGGAAGACGGACATAGTTGGCCCTCAAGTTATCGCGTTTGTCAATCGAGTTCACCGCCAGCGTCGCGACTCCAGGCTTCGGACGGTGAGGAACAAGAAAAATAGCGTCACACTGAGGTACAACACGATATGCCGCGAATCAATGATCCCTCGGGTAAAATCGCGGCTGAAATGCAAAGGGACGCTGAAGAAATACAGCAACCGATACGTGATCCCGGACGTATCCATCTCTGGCCGCCAAAAAGCCGCCAACACGAACGCCAAGCTGAGCACCAACGAGATGACCGCTGCCACCATTTGACTGCGGACCAAACTACTCACAAACATCCCCAACGACAAAAACATCGCGCCCGCCAGGAAAAGTCCCAGGTACGAGGTCAACGTCGGCCACGGATCGATTTCGAACCGCCCCTCCTTCCAATACAGAAGCACAGGCAGATAAACGACCGTCGGCAGCCACAGAAGAACGTAAAAGATTAATGCACCGACGAATTTCGCGAAGACGACCTGCCAATCTCGAAGCGGAGCGGTGAGCAACATTTCCAAGGTGCCGCTACCCCGCTCTTCTGCGAACAGGCGCATGGTCAACAAGGGGGGAATGAACAGAAAAACGAGCCAAAACCGTTCGTCTGCGAGGAGCCCTCTCATGGGCCACTCGATGCCGACTGGCCCCCGAGCCGTCAGAAGCGTCAGCGTCAAATAGAACAGATGGCCGGTGACGAGCAGGAAAGCCGTCAACACGACGTAGGCAATCGGAGAGAGGAAATAGGCGGTTACCTCACGTCGTATCAAAGTCCACGTCGCTCTCATCGCCCCTACTCCGCACCGGTGATCCGGATAAACATCTCCTCCAAGCGACCCGAGGCATCCTCGTCGCTCATCAACCGATCCAGCGCAACTTCTCCTTTGTTGATGATGATGACGCGCTCGCAGGTCCGTTCGACTTCGGAGAGAATGTGAGTCGACAATAAGATCGTGTGATCTTCACCGAGCTCTCGAATCAATTTGCGAGTTTCCAGGATCTGCGCTGGGTCGAGACCGGAGGTCGGTTCGTCGAGAATCAGCACTTTCGGCTCGGCGATCAGAGCGTCGGCCAACCCGACTCGCTGACGATACCCTTTCGAAAGCGTACCAATCAGTTGCCTCCGCACGTCTTTCAGCCAGCAACGCTCGAGGACGTAGTCCAATCTTTTCCGCCTTGTCGAGCCGTGAACTCCCTTCAGTCCGGCACGAAATCGCAGATACTCCACGACTCGCATCTCCGGATAAAGTGGGCAACTCTCTGGCATGTAGCCAATCCGGCGGCGTGCCTCCACGGAGTCCCAAAATACATCCAGTCCGTCGATCGTCGCCTTCCCGGACGTCGCCGCGAGATACCCAGCCAAAATTCGCATGGTCGTCGATTTTCCCGCCCCGTTGGGTCCGAGAAATCCCACGACTTGTCCGCGATCCACCGAGAAGGTCACATCGCGCACGGCTGGATAGTCGCCGTAGTATTTGGTCAAGTGCTCGACTTGGATCATGCCCATGACTCC
>CAKZUU010000229.1 GCA_937922175.1 uncultured Gemmataceae bacterium | reverse complement strand
ACGGTGATGGATCGTCTGAAGAGTAGGAATGGGTCGAAGACCAGACCCGGCTGACAATATTGGGTCCAGCAGACCTGCTCGGAACTTGACCGCGATTGGCATTGGCTGCTGAGGAGTTCGTATCATGCGCCTGTTTCCCGCGTCGTGGAGGCGACCACGGACGATTCTGCCTCGGGCTGAGCGTGTCCGCCTGCTCGCCGAAGTTCTCGAAAATCGCGAAACCCCTGCGGGTAATGTTACTGCCGTCTACCACGCTCCGTCGGCCACTCTGACTCTTACTGGATCGAACGTCGGCGACGTGAATCAACAAGTGGTGATCAACGGCCTCGGTGCCGGGGCCGTCTCGGTTCAGGGACTTTCCGGGACCACGATCAACCTCGGGGCAGGGGCCGTCGATTATTTCAATGTCAAACACCTGGTTCTGAACCTGAATCAAGGTGACGATCTCGCCGTCCTCAATAATGTCGAGATCGAGGGAAATTTGATTTTTCGTGGCGGATCCGGCAACGACTCCCTGATCATCGGTGATTTTCCCGGCGCGGATTGCAGCTTCGGCGGCTTGCAATTTGAGGGCGGAGACGGCAACGATTCCCTCCTCCTGCACTACGGCAACCACCTCGTCGTCGGCGAGCTCCGCGTCGTCGGTGGTCCCGGCGATACCCTCGTGATTCTCGGCGATCAAGTGGGCGATTCCTTGAGCGTCGGGAAACTCACCTATGTCGGGGGGGCTGGCTTCGATACGTTGCAGATCGGCGGAGCGTCGTTCTCCTCGACTGGGCCGGTCGCGGTCAACTACGGCAACGGCGGGAGCAACACGATTTTGGCTCCCACCGATTCCCTGACGATCGATGGACCGACGTCCGTCAACGCCGGCTTCGGTTATGACAGCCTCGCCCTTGGCCAAGGAGGAACGGGGAACTTCGTTCTCGGCAAACTCACTCTCAATACCTCTGCCGGGAACTCGCTCGTTGCTTTCCAAGGAGGGTCGTATCTGGTCAATGGCGATCTGACGTTCATGAACCTGAGCGGTAATGACGATGTCCTTATCGAGGGCACAGACTTTCAACTTACAGGGAAACTCACATACCAAAGTTCTGGCGGACTTGCAAACATTGCTTTACTTTCAACCGGCACGACGACTATTGAAAATGGGGTGAGTGTTGTCAATGGCCCCGGAGATCTCGGATTCAACGTGGGCACTGGCGGTGTCGGGGACTTCGTCTTCCAGAAGTTTCTCAAGGTCTCTCAGTCGCCGGGAAGTTGTACGACAATTTTCAATGGTGCGTCTCACGAGATCAACGGTGACCTGACCATTACGGCGGGGGCCACCACGTCTGTTCATACCCTCGTTGCGGGAGGCGACTCGTTTAACGTCAGCGGGAAGATGGTGGTGAGCTACGGTAAGGCGATGAACACCATCGTCAGTCTGATCTCGGCAACCAGCGTGCACGTCAGCGGTCCTGTGACGATCCTGAATCAGGTCGGCGACGACATTGCCGTCTTCGGCGACACGGAAACCGATGTCAGCCTCGGTGGCCTGACGATCGCAAATGGTCCAGGGCAAGGCGTCACGGTGTTCAATGGCAACAGCGTCATGATTGGTGGCAAGGTCGCTGTCACCAACGGTACCAGCACGCTCACCGACGTGTTTAGTTCCAACGCCGCGAGCTTCAGCGTGACTGGGCCCGTCACGATCAACAACAGTGCGGGACCAACTCAACTATCAATTGCCACTTTGTCGGGAGGCACGATCAGCGGTCCCGTATCGATCCTCAGTGGGGCGGGGCTCGATGAAATCTATCTGGACGGTTTGGACTTGAACGGAGTCAATATCAATGTCGGTGCCGGGGGCAGCCTGATTGCGTTCGATATCAATGTCTCCAACAACGGCCATTTGACCATCAATGGGGGCAGCGGCGGCAACGAGGTCTCCTTGTTCGGAACGACTTTGGGGAATGTCTCGATCACGACTGGGGCCGACGGCGATCTCATCAACATCTCGGGCAGCGTGGGAGGCACACTCTCGATGAACACCGGCGGCGGAGCGGATCAGTTCAACTTGACGTTCGCGGTGGTGTTCGGTGGTACCTCGATTGCGACCGGAGCCGGTGACGATTTAGTGACGATTGCCGGCGCGACTTTCAATGGATCCGTCCTGATTCAAACCGGCGCGGGCGACGACGTCGTGGAGATCGCTCTGGCCGATCTGGGTGTCGAATCCGTTTTCGCCCAGTCCGTCGTGATCGGTGTTGGCCCCGGAACGGATGCCGTGACCATCGGTGCCGAAAGCGACCCTGCGAACCGCGGATTGTTCCAAAGCTCGCTAGTCCTCGACGCAAGTGGCGGAGGAGCCGATTCCTTGCTCATTGGACCGCCTCGCCTGAACTCGTTCGCCGTCCAACCCGTGATCATCGGTGGTTGGGCCAACGTCATCTGAGGTCACCCTCTTCTCGCGACGCCGACCGGCTTGAACGAGCCGGTCGGTTATTTTTTCAATAATTATGATAAGGCGTCGGGGGTGAGACCGGTCGCATCGGTCCTGTCCACTGGTCGCCCCCAGCCTTCTTCATTATTCGCTCGGCGTCCCGCCCCATGCGAGGTCCAACAATCATGAAAAAGCCCACTTCGGCCACGGCGATGCGCTCTCGGCGCGATCGTGACCGTCTCCATTTTGCTCAGCTGCAATTGGAACGGCTGGATGAGCGCACGGTCCCGGCCAATTTGGTGACGGCACAATTACTGGGCACCAATCTCGTCATCACGGGGCTCGACGACCTTTCCGATCTGGCGGTCCTGAATGGTGATAACAACCAAGTCGTCTCCATCACGGGCATCGGACCAGGATCATTTAGTGTCGACGTCGGTGGAGGTACCGAATTTCTCCTGCCCGGCAAAATCACGTCCAAGGCCACTCAGGTATTCAAAGGTGTCACTTCGATCAAAATCGACATGCGCCTCGGCGACGATCAGGTCACGATCAACAGTGCCCAGTTGGCCGGCGAACTCAGTTTCTCTGGAGGAAATGGCAACGATCGACTCATCATCGGTGGCGTCGCCGGCAACCAGACGTTCGGCAAGATCTCCATCAACAACGGCGACGGGAACGACGAGTTCCGATTCGGCAACGGCATCAACAAAGTCGCCGGCGATGTGAAGATCAATAACGGCGTCGGCGATAGTTCGGTCCTCCTCAACGAACTGGCGACCGATGAATTAACCATCGGCGGTCAGTTGACCATCAGCAACGGCGACGGTGACGATTCGTTGGAAATCGGCGGCAAATCGTTCTTCGTTGGTGGGAGCGTCACCATCGCCAATGGCAACGGCCCCACCCTCACCAAAATCACGCCCACTCACAAGGCAACCATCAACGGCAGTCTGTCGCTGATGAATGGCGAGGGCTTCGACTTCATCGCCTTGGGATCCAACAACGGTGTCACCGTCGGCCAATTCGGCGTCGGCAAGGGAATCACGATCCAAAACAAAGGTGGGGGCAGCAGCGTCTCGCTCGATGGGGCTGTCTCGATTAGCGGCAAAGTCAGCGTGAACAGCGGTCATGGATTCGACTCACTCTCCATCTTGTCGCAGCCGACCAGCTCGCTGATTCTCAACGGGGCATTGAACCTCGCCACCGGGAACGGGAGCAGCGAGTTATTCCTGGGCGGCAGCACGGCCGTCGTCACGGGAGGCGTCACCATCGTCAACGGTGCCGGTTTCGACAACATTCAGTTAACGCCCGGGTCGTTCAACGTTGGTGGCTTGGTGTCGATCAACAATGGCACCGGCGGCAGCTATGTCGGTTTGAGTCCGAGCGGTTCACTGGTTTTATCGGGAGGGACTACCGTCACCAACGCGGCCGGCGAAGACACCCTGGTCATCGGCGGCACGAAGACGGTCTCCGTCTCCGTCAAAAACTTGACAGTGAATCACGGCCATGGCGGAAGCGGCACGTATCTGTCGGCCACGTCGGCCGTCACGATCGGCGGCGCTGCCACGGTCAACGCGTTAGACGGGTCGGACAAATTCTCGATCGCCACCCCGACCCTGAACGTCTCGGGAGCGGTGTTGTTCAAAGCGGGACAAGGTGATGCCGAGGCGTATTTCAGCGCGACGACGTTGCAGAGTATCGGGGGGCCGGTTACCGTGGATGCGGGGGCGGGGAACCTTCTTCTCGCGTTCGGCACGGCAGGTGCCAAATCCACTAGCAAAGGTTTGATGTGGAGTCATGGCAACGGCGACACGCAAATCTTCCTCGATGGTTCCGTTCAAATCAACGGGAGCCTCACGGGGAAGGCGGCCGAGGGATTTGACAAGATCAACGTTCTGGGCGGCCTGATCGTCAATGGCTCGGTGTCGATCACGAATGCTGCCGGCGGCAGCGAGACCTTGTTCGCCGGTCCGACCAAGGTCACGGGAAGTTTCACCTTGAACAACGGCGATGGAACGGACCTCATCGAGATCACTGGATCGAGTTTTGACGTGTTCGGCACGACCACCATCCTGCAAGGAGTTGGTGACAATAGCCCGCCCGCGGTCGCGGTCGGCGGTCCCTCGACCGTCAAAATTGTGGCCGCGCAAGCCAACTTCAGCGGGGGATTGACGATCAAGGCATTGTCAGGAGATGACATCGTCCAGTTCAGCGGAGCGATCAATGCGAAGACACTCGCCCTTGATCTGGGTGCGGATGTCGCCAACGTTAAGGTAAACGGCACACTCGGGGTGCTGGGGAATTTGTCGATCCAATTGGGGGACGCGGATGACTCCCTCGTTATTCCGGGCAACGTTAGTGTCGTTGGAACGACGACGGTCCGTACCGGAGCCGGTGACGATCAGGTGCATTGGTATGGTGGCTCCAATGTGCTCCAGGGGGCCGTGACAATTGATACCGGCGATGGCGCTGACGAGGTTGCGGTTCAGGGCTGGACGGTCAAGTCGGCCACCAAAGTATCCACCGGTTGGGGTAACGACAGGCTCTTCGTGGATAACTGCGTGTTCGCGGCCGTGACCATCGACACCGGCGCAGGCTCCGATGAGGTCTACATCGAAACACAGGACCTTGGAGCCAGTTCGCTCTTCAAAGGACCTGTTTCGGTGAACTTGGGCGATGGCGATGATTTGGTCATCGTCGGCATGGAATTCGATCCTGATGACTTTGCCCTTTTCAATGGGGCCGTGAATGTCAACGGCGGAAATGGATTGGATCAACTATATGGCGAAGTCGATCGGGTGAATGTGTTCGTCGGACCCGTCTCGGCCACGAATGTCGAGGTGCTGTTCTAATTCATCACCGCAGTGCCGGCTGCGACGAAGGCAGAAATGTTTCGTTCCTGGCCGACCACGGCGGGAGTGACCTGGACGCTGGTCGAATCGATCGAGGGACGCGACTTCGGGAACTGATGACGGCTCAGGCAGTCGATGACCAAAGATCGTCATGTCGTGTCTTGCTCGTCCGAGGAATTCGGCAGAGCCCCGCAGCGAGTGATGGTGACGCAGCCGGAGGAACTGGCCGCGTGTTGTCATGACCTGTCAAAGGCGACGGTGATTGGTCTGGACACGGAATTCATCGGCGAGCAGACCTTCGTACCGCAACTCTGTCTCGTTCAAATCGCGACCTGGGACCGACTGTATTTAATCGATCCATTCAGCGTCGGGTCGCTGAATGACCTTTGGCCGATCCTTACCGACAGCGAGCGAACGATCGTGTGTCATGCGGCTCGGGAAGAAATTCGGATTTGCCAGCGGTTCTGCGGTCGGTTGCCGGTTGGGATTTTCGATTTGCAGATTGCAGCGGGCTTGGTCGGTCTGGGCTATCCGATCGGTCATGGTCCGCTCATCGCGAAGTTACTGGGCGAGAAACTAAGCAAAGGGGAAGCTCTGACAGACTGGAAGAAGCGCCCATTAACGCCGCGGCAGATCGAGTACGCTTTCGACGATGTCCGGTTTTTGCTGCCTGCCTGGCGCGTCTTGGTCGATCGCCTGGGGCAATTGGGACGAATCGGCTGGGCGGAAGAGGAATTCGAGGCCTTGTTGACCCGTAGCCTGGGCGATGAACCGGGTGTCGAACGCTGGCGGAAACTCAAAGGGTTGGGAAACCTCAATCGCCGAGAGCTGGGAATCGTGCGCGAGTTGTTCCATTGGCGAGAGGAGAAAGCTTACGAGAAAAACCGACCGGTTCGCGCCATCGTGCGGGATGATCTGCTCGTGGAAATTGCCCGGCGGGATCCGCGAAGCGAGCGTGATTTGGCGGTCGTTCGGGGAGTGACTCGGGCGGATTTATCCGATATTGTGGAGGTGCTGAATCGAGTTCGGAAGTTGCCCGTCGAGGCGCTCCCGGAGTTGCCGACTCGCGACGACGACCCGCCGCACATCGGTCTGTTGGCCACGTTCTTGGGAATTGTTTTGCAGCAGTTGTGCGTGGAGTGGCAGTTGTCGCCGGCACTCGTGGCCACCGTCAACGATCTGAAACTGCTGGTCCGCTCCTTATCGCGCAACCAATCGCTGCCTGAAACGGCCTCCTTGGCTCGGGGTTGGCGGTCGCGCGTGGTTTTACCGGAGTTATGCCATCTTCTCGAAGGACGCCGACTGGTCCGCGTTGCCGAATTGGGAAGCGGCAGGCCCTTTCAGTTCTCCGAGGCGTCATCACCGCTACAAGCGGACGAAAAAGGGATGGAATCTTAAAAAATCGCTTGAGTATCGTTTGACTTTGTGGTATCGTGCAACTCGCATTCGTGAATGCCCGTTGGATGACGGATCTCGATCGGCCGCTCTGTTCGTGGATCTTTCGTTCGTCCTGGTGCTTGCCTCGGAGATCGGTCATGGCCCGAAGTGAATTTCACGATTCTTACGACGACCCAGTGAATGTGCGTGCCGAAATCCTGGACACGCCGATCGGGGAATTACGATTGTGCGATCCGATCACCGTCGACGCCGACGCCACCGTCGCCGATGCCGTGGAAGCCATGAATGATCACCACATCGGCTGCGTGTTGGTCACACGCAACAATCGGCTGGTGGGGATCTTCACCGAGCGCGATGTGTTGACCAAAGTCGTGTTCAAGCATGATGCCGCCCTGACTCCCATCGAGGCGGTCATGACGCCCGATCCCGAAGTGTTGGAGCTGGACGGCACCATCGCTTACGCCTTGAACATGATGAGTGTCGGTGGCTATCGCCATCTGCCGGTGGTCAATCGCAGTGGCGAACCGGTCGCCGTCCTGTCGGTCCGCGACATCGTCGATTTCCTCGTGCAACTCTACCCTGAGGACGTCCTGAACCTTCCCCCTTGTCCCTCCAAGGGCATCGCTGACTCGATTGACGGCGGCTGAGGTCCGCGTTGTCCCCTCGTGTCGTGCTGGACCCGCGGGAAATTCCCTCGCTGCCACGAGTCGTGGAGCGGCAGGGTTTCTCTCGCGGGTTTTTGTTGCTGCAACTTTCAGGAAGCGATCGACGGGCCTGGCGCCTTTCCACCGCGTCGACCCACAACGTACAATCCGAATCGGGACGATTTTCTCGCATTCGGAGCGCGACGATGAAAGCCTTCCGGTTGGCGTTCCTCTTGAGTTTTGTCGGCTTCGCCGTCGTCGCCGCCGATTGGCCGACCTTCCGTGGCAATCCCGAACAAGACGGCACGACCCCCGTTGAGCTTCCACATCCTTTGGTTGTTCTGTGGCAATTCAAAGCCGGTCAGGGCGAAGATTCCATCGACGGCGCTCCCGCAGTGATCGGTCAGACGGTCCTCGTCGCCGTGCAAGACGCTCACTTGTACGCGATCAACCTCCAAGATGGGACCGAAAAATGGCGCTTCAAAGCGCCGGCACCCCTCAAAGCCTCGCCCGGTGTCCGCGAGGAGCGGGTCTACTTCGGCGATGTCGATGGCAATTTCTTCTGTGTTGAAGCGGCGAGTGGCAGGCAGGTGTGGAAATTCCAAGCCGAGGGGGAAGTCACCAGCGGGACTGCCTTCGCCCGAGATCTCGTTCTGTTCGGGTGCGGCGATGAGAGTTTATATTGTCTCGACACTCAAGGGCGGAAGTTGTGGCAGTTCCAGGTGCCCGGCGGACCTGTTTTGGGCAGCCCGTCGGTGTTTAAGAATCAGACCTTCGTCAGTGGTTGTGACAGTGCTGTTCATGTCGTGGATTTGGACACGGGCAAAGAAGTCAAGGCGATCGAGATCGGCGGGCAAACCGGAGCTGCCCCCGCTCTTCGCGATGGAAAACTCTACTTGGCAACGATGAGCAACACCGTCGTGGCGCTGGACCTGGAGAAGGCTGAAGTCGCCTGGGCGTTCGACAGCGGTCGCGGCCAGCCGTTCTACGCTTCCTGCTCGGTCACCCAACGCGATGTCATCGCAGGCAGTCGAGACAAGCGGGTGTATTGTTTAGATCGAGCGACCGGAAAACGGCGCTGGGATTTCGTCACCGGGGGACGTATCGAAGGTTCTCCCGTGGTCGCCGGTTCCCGAGTCTACGCCGGCTCGATGGATGGTCATTTGTACGTGATCGACTTGGAAAAAGGGACGGAGCTCCAGCGGGTAAAACTTGACAGCCCCCTCACGGGTTCCTTGGCGGTGGCACATGGCCGCCTGCTCGTCGGAACGCAGAAGGGCACCCTCTACTGCTTCGGAAGTAAATGACCTGGCTCCGACGTGGCGACCTCACTCGCGGCGAGATGGAGTCGCGGGAATCACGTCGGAAATACTCTCCACCGGCCACAACAATCGACGCAGCCGACGAATGATCCAATACAGCACGCCCAAACCAACGAGAAGAAAGGGCGACCACGGCACCAAGGCGATGACGAAAAGTGTCAGGTTTTTCAAGAAGGTGACCAGACTCTCCGTGGAGTTGCTAAACGTCGTGCGGATCCGATTGCCAAAGGTCGGTGCCGTCGGCGGAATGTACTCTTTACGCTCGGACAGCTTGACCGTGATGGTCGTCAGTTCGGAGAGTTTGGCCAACTTGTTGAGCCGCCCCTGAGCCGACTCGATGTCCTCTCGGACTCGGGCCAATTCCTTACGGATCATTAACAGGTTTTCGAGCTTGTCCGTCGATTTGCCCAGCAACTCGCGCAGCGCTTTCTCTTCGTCCTGTTTGGTTTGGATGCGGGCTTCCAAGTCGTAATACTCGTCCGTCACATCCTGAGAATCGGTACGCGAGACGAGAACATGTCCCAACTCATTCAGGGAATTCAATGCCTTCTGGAACTGGGCGGTCGGCAGCCGCAAAGTGAAAACGGCAGTCCGGCGATCCCCGAAGGTCGAATCGATGTAAAAACCGGCGACATATCCCTCTAATTCGGCCGTGATTTCCTTGACACGCTGCCCCGCCTCATCGATGTTCTTCACGATGATCTCGACCTGCCCGGTGTAAATGATCTTGCGGGAGACAATCGCCCGTTTGGCGTCGGGGCCGGCCTCCTTGCCCTTGTCGGCGGGGGCGTCGTTTCCTGCCGCTCTCTGACCCACCCCGGGAGGAGCAACCGCGACACCGTCGAAATCGGATAAGGGGCCTCTTGAGGCGTTCTTAGGCTGACCACAGCCCAGGCAGCACCCCAAGAGGGCCAGCACCAGAAAGCATCGCATCTTTGACTCCGATCCGGGGAGATGGAAAATTGGATGTTTCGACCACGCCCATTACGACGCCGGAAAATGCGGTTTATTCCAATCCGAATCGGAAAGTATGGCCCCCGGGATGATCGGTCGAAGGGGCGATTCGCTTCCTTTCAGAGAGGACGTAGGCAGCCATTGAACTGGTTTCGAGGGCGAGCGTGAAGGATCAACATCGGTCGGACGGGACCTCAGTCCGCGATCAGGAGGATGAGAAACTGTCCATTGCGGTCATGGCGGATGTTTTCGCGTCTTCATAGCTTACTTGGGTTCCGTCCTTGGAGTCATGGGTTGAGTGAGAGTGAGAACGTCGTGCGTTCGGCAGGAGCGGTAGACCCACGGATCATTCCGGTGCTGGATGTGTGCCGTGGCCAAGTGGTCCACGCTGTCGCCGGCCGTCGAGACGAGTATCGGCCGATTGTCAGTCGTCTCGTTGCCTCGACCGAGCCGTTGACCGTCGCCGATGCCATGCGACAGTGTGTTGGGACAACGGAGATCTACCTGGCAGATCTCGATGCCATCGCCGGAGGATCAAGGCAGTTGGTTTTGATCGGCCGATTGGCGGAGCGAGGCTACCGAGTCTGGGTCGACGCCGGACTGCACTGGGCGGATGAAGCGAAGGCGCTTTTCGATGTGGGGGCGGACGTGGTGATCGCGGGATTGGAGACGTTGGAAGTCATCGAGGAGATCGGCCTCATGGAGGTCGATTTTCATGGTCGGGTCGCCGTGTCATTTGACATGCGTGACGGTCAGCCCGTGGTGCGCGACAAGCGATTTCGCCGTCGAACGGCCGACCAGTTGGCGTGTGAGCTCGTTGGCCAGATGGGGGTGCAGCGTTTGATCCTTCTAGACTTGGCTCGGGTGGGAACGTCAAAGGGCCCGGGGATGACGGGGTTGTGTCGCCGACTTCGCGCCGTTTCCCCGACTTTGCAATTGGTGATCGGGGGAGGAGTGCGTGGCCCCGAAGATCTGCCCCCGCTCGCCGACTGCGGGGCCGATGCCGTTCTCGTCGCCACGGCCTTGCACCAAGGCCGATTCTCTGATGTTGCCACCAATCGGGTGAGAACCTGATGACGTTGGTCTCGGCGGCGATCCTGCTCTTTCTGGTCATGGATCCCATGGGCAACGTGCCGTTTTTCATAACGGCCCTGAAAGACGTGCCCGAAGACCGACATCGCCGCGTCG
>CAKZUU010000228.1 GCA_937922175.1 uncultured Gemmataceae bacterium | reverse complement strand
CTCTTCGGGTGTACGGAAACCGCGATCGGTCAATTCGGCCAAGTAAGCCAGCGCCATGCCAAGCACCAATCCGACGGCGGATGACAGGGCGAGGGTCAGTACCAGGTTGGGGGCGACCTTCACGCCCAATCCAGCGTCCACGATCGTTTGAGCTTCGTAGCCGCCGGCTTCGTTCGACATTTGAATCTGCCGCAGACGCTGCAAAATGCTATCAAGCAGTGCCTGATATGGCTCGATGTCTTTCCGCGCTTGTTCTTCTTCCTGCAAGAATTCGGCCATTTGCGTCGCCTTCGCACGCTCCTCGGCCAGAACTTTCACGACATCGTTCAAAACCGTTTCGTTGGCTTCATACTCCGAATCGAGGCTCGAGAGGAATAATTGCAAGGGATCTTCGCCGACGACGTTGATCGTTCCTCGCTTGTTCAGCCGATCCTGAACTGATTTGATTTGCGCTTGCAGGCTTTTCCATTGTGGATGGTCTGGACCATAAATGACGCGGAAATCGGACTCTTTCACCTGTAGCGATGCTAGTTGATCCTCGAGGAATCGCATCTCGTTGGGATTGGCCGCTTGACGCAATGCCGGGAAACGGTTTTCCAGAATCTTCAGGATGACCGCATCGGATTTACCCTCATTCTTGGCGTCGGCGATCATCTTTTGAAGGGTGCGAATCTCTGCTTGACGCACCTCCAATTCGACCCTCTTTTCTTCCAGTTTGGTCATGCGACTTTGGACGCTGTTCAGGACATCCTTTGCCTTCAACACGAGAGTGAGGGGATCTTTTTTAGCGATCGCCTCGTAGCGGTCCTTTTTCCCTTTCAACTCTTGCAGCAACGTTTTTTGCGCCTTTTGGACCTGTTCCGCGAACTCCCGATTGAGATTGTTAAAGGTCTCATTCAGGTACTGCCGGTACGCTTCGATGATCGAGTTGAGGAACTTGGCACAATCCTCGGAGCGTTCACTCCGAAATGACAGGTTGAGCACGTTGCTGACCGGAATATTGCCCTCACGGTATTCCCGAGTGATCGTCAGACCATCCTGGAGAAATCGAGTCGGTTCGACATCCTCGGGTAGGGCACCCGGATATCGGGATTTCACAAGGTCTGCCGCCAAGCGAAGGATTGGTTGGCTACGAATCAGGATGGCGTGGGTGGTGAGGTAATCTTCCACATACATTTGTGGCACCGGCGTTCCGCCCGCCGTGTTGGGGACAATGTCCGCACGCTTCTTGATCACCAGCACCTGCGCCGTTGATTGATACACCGGCGGCCGTTGAGAATAGTAAATCGCTCCACCGATCAAGCCAATCACCAACCCCAGGGCCACCATCGCTCGACGACGCCAGGCGATGGCCAGCGGGTTGGCAAATCGGCTTGCCGACGATTGGGAGGATTCTTCCCAAGCCATAGTGGGATCTGCAATGGACACGGTGAGGCTCCTCGTTGACTTCCCCGAAATTTTGCGTCCGATAGGATCGAATTCGTCGCTCGCCCCTCATCTTGGCCGCCGCTCGTTCCGACCAGCCCGACCACAACCTGATCGGTCGTCGCCGGTCGCTGCGTCGCGGTTGGGCACGCATGTCAGTATGTTACAGCATCCCCGAAGCATCGCGCAGCCAACTTCGTCGACCCAGGTTTTGTCGAAATCCACTTCCGGACTCGGTCGTGATGCAAACTCGTTCCTGGACGATTGACGCGAACCTGCCGGTGGAGATTCCCGCTTCTTGGTCAAAAATTTTATCCGACGGTCGACATTTCCTATTCCGCACCCGATGTTGCCGTCAGAGTTTTCCTGGATTTTACAGTTTCGCGACCTCAGAAGGGCTCCAAGTCGGCTCACCGCTAGGCATCGTCACTGAGGCCGCCTCTTCAGGACAGTCGACGAGCGGGGAGCCGGGGAAGATCAAACGGCCAACGCTCTGGGACCAAAATGAGACAGGTAGTCGATACACACCATCAAGCCTTGGTGTTCTCTGCAATAAAACTCGATTTCGCGCAACTGTTCGGAGGTCAACCCCTGGGGGAGCACGATCACTCGCGAAATATCGCCGTCTTCGAGCAAGTCGGGAAGGTCCGAAACGTGACCGATGACCGTGTGTCCCCCCACCATACTCGTCCGCAGGTTCGGCTCGGGACTGATGATTCCAACGATTTCGAACCATTGGTCGGGAGCGTCGGTGAGGGCTGTCAGATACGCGCTCAAATGCATGCCCGTGCCGACGATCAGAAGTCGATCCCGAGACATCCCATCACTCAAATCTTTTGAGCGGTTCCGAACGAGGGCCTGATGAAGGGGCGTCACCTTTCGATTTTGCCAAACCGCGATCAGCAGCATGGCCAGGGCGTAGGTCGAGCACGCCAAGATTAAGTCAGTTCGTGACCAATCACGCTCATTGACGATCAAGGCCGCGTAGGCCGCGATCACCATGCCGATGATCGCTCCAAGGACGATTTTTCGCCCCTCTAAGAGCAGGAAGCGCACGGTTCCTGAATGATGGAGCACCGGATTGAGCAACAAGATCGTAGGCCAAGTGACGGCACTCAAGCTTGCGAAGAGCATCAACAGGATGCCGTCGTCTTCCGAGGCAACGACGAAGCCGCGTCGCGCTAACATTGTCATTAAGGTCGTGAAGGGGCCAACAACGATCGCGGCAAGAATCATTCGTCGGGCTAAGCGCCGTTCATGGAATTTGGTAATCAACAAATAGATTTTGTAAAGGACCAATTTGTACATCAGCAAAAAGCTGAGATACATCGTGGCATCGAGAAAGAGAACCTGCCGGCTCAGACCGCGGTGTTCCAGCGACAACATTCCGACCGCAATTAAAGCCGCGCCGGTCACTCCACACCACCAGATGCGAAGGAAATCGTCGGCCGTCATCGATGTCGCCAACGCTTTGGGAATGCGGAAGCCGAGGACACACAAGGGTCGGACGAGGGCGGCCAACGCCAATAACGTCCACTCGGTGGCCGGCTTCATGGTTCGCCCGGAAACGCGAATTGCCAACCACATCGTGACGATGCTGGCAAGCCAGAGCACGAGAAAGTTTGCGAACTGCCAACGACGAACGGCAAAAGTCCGCCAGGTGATCGT
Organism: uncultured Gemmataceae bacterium; assembly: GCA_937922175.1. GTDB lineage: Bacteria > Planctomycetota > Planctomycetia > Gemmatales > Gemmataceae > CAKZUU01. The sequence continues at coordinate 3,275 of CAKZUU010000228.1, read as the reverse complement.
CCCGCCAAACACTGCCAGCACGCATCGGACAAGGAGCCAAAGGTCGCCCAGGAAGGTGTGCTGGCGGGCGTACCGCGCATCGACTTCCAGTTTCTCCGGCAAGATGTGCCGAATGTAAAAGTCCTCCACATCCCGACAATTGGGCGGGTAGATCTCGGACTCGTTTCGATGACGCAGTTGATTCGGTCCGAAGATGCCCGGTTTCACTCTGAGGACGATCTCCCACCGATCGGGATAATGCGCGACAAATTTCGGGACCTCGGGTCGGGGGCCGACGATGCTCATATCTCCAATGAAGACGTTGATCAGTTGGGGCAACTCATCGAGCTTCGTCCGCTCCAGAAAACGTCCGACGGCGGTGAGTCGCCGGTCGAAACGGCGTGTGAGGCTCGGACCGGACGACTTCATGTCGTGGGGCATCTTGCGAAACTTCCACATGCGGAAACGGCGCCCCCCCCGCCCCACCCGCTCTTGACGGAAAAACACCGGCCCGGGCGTCTCAAGTCGGATCAGGAGGGCGATGAGGAGGAAGACCGGAGCCATTACGATCAAGCCGAGCGAGGCAACCGTCAGGTCGAAGACTCGTTTCAAGAAGTCCCCCGCCCCAGGAGTTGGCGGTGGACCTTCCTTCGCTGGAGAAATCGATGCGAGAAGGCTCCTTTGGTCCGACATCCCTCGACTCCGATGAGGAATCGTCACGCGACGGACTGGGACTCCGCGCGACGCCCGCAAGGCTAGTTACACCGATCCACCGCCTCGAATGCTGGCGAGCAGCGACTCAACCACAAAATCGACCTCCGCGTCGCTCAAGAGCGGATGAAAGGGAAGCGTCAATTCCCGCCGCGCCAGACCCTCGGTTCGAGGTAATCGCTCGACGGAGTCGTAAGCCGCGAATCGGTGGATGGGCGGATAATGAATGCTCGTTTGAATGCCGAACTCTTTCATTCGGGCCATCACCCAATCGCGATTGACTCCTTCAGGCAGGAGGCAGGGGAGGATGTGCACCCCCGTCGTCTCCAGATTTTCCAAAAAACGCCCCTGCGCGAACGGAAGCGTGACGGGACTCCCCTGAAGTCGTTCGGCATAACGGCGAAAAATTTCTCGTCGCCGGCAGAGGAAATCGGGCAACCGCCGTAGTTGCACCCGAAGCAACGCCGCGTGAATTTCGTCCAGTCGATAGTTCAGTCCTGACATCACGACATCGTACGTCGTGGCGCGACCTCGATGGCGATCCAAGGTCAGCGTCGTCATTCCGTGAGATCGCAACAGTCGGAGCCTCTCAGCTAAGCGATCGTCATCGGTAATGATTGCCCCCCCCTCGCCACATGTCGCATTTTTATTTGAGAAGAAGCTGAAACAGCCCACACGCCCCCAACGTCCGAGAGTTCGTCCGCGGTGGGTGGTGAATAAAGCGTGAGCGCAATCCTCCACCAGGGCGAGATGATGCCGGTCGGCAAGGGCCTGCAAAGCTTCCATGTCGCAAGCGAACCCCGCATAATGGACGACCATGATCGCGCGAGTGCGTGCGTTGACCAACTGCTCGACATGGTCGGGGTCCATCGTAAGATCATGTTCGCCGACGGATTCACAAAACCTGAGGGAAGCACCGACGAGCCGCGGAGCGTTCGCCGTTGCAACGAAGGTAAGTGTCGGACAGATAATCTCATCGCCCGGACCGAGATCAAGGGCCAGACAAGCTAAGTGAAGTGCCGCGGTGCAGTTGGCGACAGCGATGGCATACTTGGCCCCCGTCGCCGCAGCGATCTCTTCCTCCAACAAGCGCACTTCGTCGCCCATCGTGAGCCAGCCTGACCGCAGTGGGCGTAGGACGGCTTCCTCTTCCTCGGAGCCGAACCGTGCGTCAAATAAAGGGACCTTCCACAGACCCACAGTGACAGTCGCCTTTCGCAGAATGATACGCCGTTCGGCGCTGGCCGAATCAGGTCGCGGCGAACAGTAGCTGCGGAAACATCACGCGCCAATCACCCGTCGCGACTTCTGCCCGTTCCGGTGCCGAACATCGTTTGGACGTGTGGTTGTCGGAAACAAACGTTCGCGATTCTCCTCGAAAAGCCGGCTTGCGTGCTGGTAATCCTCGACACGACCGATGTCCAGCCAAAGACCGTTGAACGGATGGGCACGAACGGGAATATGCTTTTCCAAACAGGTCGCCATCAACTGGTCAAAACCAAACATCCCCTCGGCGGGAATCAAAGGCAGGATTTCCGGCTCGAGAACGTAAATCCCCATGCTGCATGGGAACGACAGTACCGGTTTTTCTCGGAAGCCTGTGACTCGATTGTCGCGATCAACATCCAACACGCCGAGCGTGATCGGCACGGGTTTATAGTAGACGCCCACTGACAGTGCTGCTCCCGATTCTTCGTGGTGATCAAGAAACTCGCGGTAATCGAAATCGGTCAGAAGATCGCCGTTCATGACCAGAAGCGGACCGGTTGTCTCCTCCCACTCGAGCTTGCTCAAGGCGCCAATCGTGCCGCGGGGTTCGTCCTCCCAGAGGTAATTCACTCGTGCCCCAAGCCTCTCCCCGTTACCGATGACAGCGACGATGAGGTGACCGAGGTGGCCGACGGTAATCGTGATGTCGCGAAAGCCATGGTGCACAAGCTGCCGAATGAGAATTTCGAGCACCGGCAGGTCGCCGATGGGCATCAGGGGTTTCGGCAAAACGGCCGTGTAGGGGTAGAGTCGCGTGCCCTTGCCGCCTGCTTGAATCACCACGCGGGTCATCGCTGATACTCCTCAGGTCGATACAGTCCCAGGTGCGATCTCACGAAATCAGCGGTCCGATTCAATCCTTCGTCCAAACTCATCCGAGGCTCCCAGCCACAAAGCTCTCGCGCCAACCGTCGATCGCTAATCAATGCCATCACTTCGCTCTGTTCAGGGCGGACTCGCGCCGAGTCTTGCTCAATCGGAACTTCCCGTCCAACGATCCGCATGCACCGCCGTGCCAATTCGCCAACGGTGACGGCGACGCCTGTCCCCAAATTGATGGTCCGTCCCAAGGCGGCATCGCATTGGCCGAGAGCCAAAAAACCCTCCACCGTGTCGGTCACGAATGTTAAATCCCGCTCCGGCTCGAGCGACCCCAACCGCAAACGATCCTTATTTGAGAGCAATTGGCTCAGAATCGTGGGAATGACGGCCCGGGCCGATTGCCGCGGTCCAAATGTGTTGAACGGCCTGACGATGACCACAGGCAGGCCAAAGCTACGGTAATAGCTCTCGGCCATCTTGTCCGCAGCGATCTT
>CAKZUU010000227.1 GCA_937922175.1 uncultured Gemmataceae bacterium | reverse complement strand
GGCGGACAAGGCACCCATCCAAGCCGCGATTGAAAAAGTGCGTCGGTCGGCCCAAGGCGAAGATGTCTCCGCCATTAAGCAAGCGGTCGCCGAGCTGACGCAAGCGGCCCAAGCGATGTCCGCTCACCTGCAATCGCAGGGCACTTCCGCGGGCACCAGCCCCAATGGCAGCGGTTCGGCGGCTGGCAGCGGCAAAGGCAACGATGAAGTTATCGATGCCGACTTTGAAGTGAAGAAGTGACCTACCCTCCGAAGCCGGGCGGGTTATTCGAGCTGAGGGAACAGGATTTTCCCCGGGTCGATCTCGCCCGGCTTAATTTTTTCCCTGCCCCGTGCCGATTCTCTGCAGATGGCATTCGCGTCCGGGGCTGACGACATGGAGCCGAACGACGTTGTCTGGCACAAATTCACTGTTCGCCGAGCATTCCCCATCTCGACGATTCTTTCGGCGTCGATCCATGTCGGGTTTCTGATCGTCGTTATCAGCGGTGTTGTCTCCTGGTTGACGAACGACCGTGACGAACCCATCGAATTCGAGCCAGTTGTCATTTATGCTCCGCGCGGCGGTGGGGCGGACGGCTCGGAGGACCAAACTTCCCTTGGGTCGGCCACGACTTGGACAGACCCATTTCAAGCTATCGAACCGAGTCAACGGCCGACGCCCCGCGTCACCGCTCAACCCGAAATCGTGCCGATGGTCGCTCAGCAGACCGACACCTCAGTAGAAATCCCCGATACCGATCTGACGTCCCCTCGGCTCAAAAACCTCGCTCCAAGGCCGAATCTCCTGACGTTGGTCGGAGGCTTGCCTGACGCACTCAAAGGCAAAGGTGGTCGTGCCGTCGGTCACGGCGACGGCAAGGGCAGGGGGGATGGCAATGGCGAAGGTGACGGTCCCGGCGGTCGACTCACCGTCAAGCAAAAACGTCAACTCCGTTGGCACCTGCTCTTCAACATCTCGAATGCTGCGGATTACCTCGATCAGTTGAGACGAATGAAAGCCATCATCGGCTTTCAATTCCCTGATCGCTCGATCCACCTCATCGCGGACCTCCAAAAACGTCCCGCTCCTCTGCAACGGGTCGCACAGGTTCCCGACCGCATCTTCTGGATGGACGACGACCCCGACTCGGTCCGCTCCATCTGCGATGAGCTCCGGGTGACACCTTTACCCCAGCGCGTCGTCGCCTTTTTCCCCGAAGCGATTGAGGAAGAGCTGCTTCGCAAAGAGCGAAGCTACGGTCAAAGATTCGGACGTACACACGAAGACGATTTTGTCGAAACCGTTTTTCGCGTGACGAACGACTACGGCCGAATCGACATCACTGTGGTCCGGCAAGTCGGCCGATAGAGCGACGGACACCACTTGCCATCGTGTGACCGAAGGAGCTATCCTACATGCAGGTTTTGTTGACGACGCGCTGAAAGACGCCTCTGAGATTTGCCATGTCCACGGTATCCCCCGACTCTGTGCAAGGGAAAAAGGTCGTTCGGTCGGCGAGTCAAACCGAGGCGAAAGTCGCCAAGGGCGGTCCTGGACCCCAGAGTGCTTCGCCTTTGGGCGAGATCCCCCCGGATGAGAGCACCCTTCGTTTGCCCGGAGAGGAGAGCAATTGGGAGCGTTACGCCTCGAATGGTGAACCCATCATCTCGGGGATGGCTTCGTTTCTGCTGCACGGTTTGGCATTGCTACTTGTCCTGGTCGGACTTGGCTGGTTGTTCTCCTCGTCGGATCCGCCCGTCGAGGAACTCGAGCCAGTCCTGATCGGGAACGGCGAAGAGGGCGGCGGCGGAGGTCATCGTGAAGGAGTCGAGATCGGGAACCCCGGCAACCTGACGCGTCCCGCGGATGAAGTGACCACGCTTGAGCAAGAGAAACCGATGCTCGAGAAGGTGACCAACGAGGAAGAACCGAAGGTGCAGCAGAGCAAGGCACCGACCATCCCCGAAGTCGCCCTCAGCGAGGACCTGGCGGAAAAACTGAAAAAGAAGCCAGCCGCTTCGAATCTGGGACCCGTCCTCAAGGATGCTCTCGAGGGGCTCGCGGGAAAAGGTCTCGGAGGTAGCGGACGGGGTGGTGGAGAAGGGACCGGCGTCGGCAGGGGTCGGGGCAGCGGAGTCGGCGACGGCACCGGTCGCACCAATCGCCGCGGGCGCAGAAATCTTCGTTGGGAACTTACCTTCGGCACCAGCAGTGCCCAGCAATACTTGCAACAGATCGATGCGTGCGGCATGATCCTCGCCATCCCCGACAAAAATGGCCGGCTCATGACCATCCGCGACATCCGTCAGCGCCCTGCCTCTCCTCAATACGAGGACATCAAGGCGTTGAATCGGAACTGGTTTATCGATGATCGTGCCAGTTCGGCTGAGTCGGTTGCTGCCGAACTGGGTTTGAACATCGTTCCATCGGTGCTGGTCTTCTTTTATCCCATCGAGTTCGAGAACGAACTCCTGAAAAAAGAATTGGCATTCCGAAACAAGAAAGAAGAGGAGATTTCCTACACGAAATTTGCCATCTCCTTCAGCGGCGGGAAACCAGTGATTCGCGTGGTGGAGCAGCGCTGACCGATCGACTGCTCATCGCTGATGTCATGGGTTCGGCTCGTTCGGCACACGCATCATGAACTTCGTGACGCGGGCCTGTTTGCCAGCATCGATGATGTTCATCACCGTTTGCCA
>CAKZUU010000226.1 GCA_937922175.1 uncultured Gemmataceae bacterium | reverse complement strand
TTCCCTGAAACGACCAGATTCTCCATATCCCGCTCTGCTGGCCATGCCCGAGACTCCCTCGATTTTCGATCAACTCTTGGCGTGGTTGACACCCCAACGCCTCTTGAACGACCCGCGGGCCACGGGGGAGGGAATCCGGGTTGGTGTCATCGACAGTGGCATCGACCGAGCGGTGTTGGAAGGCAAATATCAATCCCGTGGCCAACCGATTGAGCCAATCGAGGGGGCGATCTTCCGCTCCGATTATCCGCACCCGCTGCCGTACACCGGCAAACAGTCCGCGCCTCACGGCACAACGGTCGCCGACATCATTTTGACGATCGCTCCCCGTGTCAAGCTGTATTCCGCCGATGTGTTCGGTCATCAAGGCGGTTGCGAAGTGGAGAGTCTCATCCGCGCCGTGTATTACTGCATCGACGTTTGGAAATGCAAGATCGTCAATTTATCGTTGGGAGTGCCCGAGCATCGACTTCCGCAAATTCAGCGGCGAGTTCAACTCCAGCGAGCCGTCGAGGAGGCCTACTTCAAGGATGTGCTGTTGTTCGCGGCTGCTCACAACGAACACCCCCTGACCCGCAGCTTTCCCGCCGTCTTCTCGCCTCCCCTGATTTCCGTGGACAAAGGATTGTTTGACGATCCGTTGGAATTCGCTTACCGTCCGAACGAGCAAATCGAATTTCAGGCTCACGCTCAGGGCTACCTTGGGCCCTTCGCGAAAGAGCCGGCCACCAGTTGGGCGACGCCCCATCTCGCCGGGATCGCCGCCCGATTGCTCTCGCTCCAACCGGATCTGAAACCGTTCGAGTTGAAAACCATTCTCTATTGGATGTTCCGCTCCCGGCGCGGCGGCTCGAACTCGGCCATCAGGGCTTCGGCACAAACTTGATGCACACCGGAGAACCCACGGGCGCACGATGACCTGTCGGCTTCAATTCTCCCGTCTCCCCGTCGATGCGATAGACCACCACCTGATCGCCCTCCTGACTGCCGACGATCATCCATCGCCCCGTGGGGTCGATCCCGAAATTTCGTGGCGTCTTGATCGCGTCGCCCTGATGACCGATCAAGGTCAACTTGCCGTTCGTCGGATCGATGCGGAAGCCGACGATCGTGTTGTGCCCCCGATTCGACCCGTACACGAATTTCCCAGATGGATGAACCTGGACCTCAGCGGTGGAGTAACCGGGCCGAAACTTTTCGGGTAGGGTGTTTACGGTCTGGACGATTTGAAATCGGCCCTGCTCATCATAGTGCAAAACGTCGAGCGTGCAGTTGAGTTCATTGATGACGTAGGCCCACTTTTCCCGCGGATGGAAAGCAAAGTGCCGGGGACCAGCGCCGTCGGCGAGTTTCAGGAAGCGATTCACGGGTTTCAGCGCCAAGGTGTCGGGGGCGTAGTCGTGGATGTGAAGTCGGTCGAGACCAAGGTCCGCGACGACGGCGAATTTCTGCGTCGGATCTAAATTGATCGAGTGGGCGTGCGACGCTTCTTGCCGTTGGGGATTGACACTCTTGCCGTGGTATCGGACGACCGCCGCCTCATCGCTGAGGCCGCCATCCTCCCGCAATCGCAGCATGGCGGCGCTCCCACCGCCGTAGTTCGCCACCAGCACGTTTTTCCCCGCTCCATCGACCACCAGATGGCAAGGCGCTCCCCCCTGAGACGGAACAGAATTGATCGGCGTCAATCGACCCGTGTGGGCGTCGAGACGAAAGGCGTGGACACTGCCCGAATCGTGTCGATCCCCCGTCTCTCCCACCGCGTAAAGAAACCGGCCTGAAGGATGGATGGCCAAAAATGATGGGTGCTTCATCTCTGCCACCAGTTCCGGTTCTGTCAGCGTTCCGGTCTTCGCGTCCAGTTCGGCCCGGTAGATGCCGCGGCTCTTGCCTCCGGTGTAGGTGCCGATGAACACCCAATACTTTCCGGATGCCGGCAGCAGATCCGCTGCCCGGCACGAACCAAACGTGGTCAGCAACGCTGCCCATGCCAATCCCCATACCAACGTCGCACGCATGTCGGTCACTCCCCAACGCACCTGTCGGAAAAAAGACAATTCAAGCGATTTCCGCCAAAGCCTCAGCGGATGGCTTTCAGCTTATTCTTCGCTGACGAAGCGACTTTCGATTTGGGAAATTTCTGGATCAGCAGGCGAAGAACATCGGCCCCGAATTGCCGCGTCACTCCGGTTGACTCGGCGAAGTGAAAGCCGAGGTAATACAGGTCGTCGGCGGCGAGCCAATTCGTTTTCTCCAGGTGCTTCAACACGTCGGCGGCATCCTCCGCCGCCAATTGCCCGAACTGATGTAAGCACGGGTCTTGAGAGCGAGCGTGTTCATCGAGTTCCTTGGGCGAGCGTTTCAGTCCGACCATCGACAACGCCAGCCGAATCGGTCGGCCGATCGCCGGATCGCGGGCGAGAACACGATAGATTGACAACGCCTTCTCGAAGTCTTTTTTCTTGACCCAGGATTGAGCCCGTTGATCCAGCCGCTCGCGCAGCCCGCTGGAATGACTTTCTCGCAAAATGAACAGTAAAGGTTCCGCGCGACGGTCGCCCTCCTCCAGAGCGACGGCGGCAGCGGGGAACAGATCGTCGCTCCATACTTCCGGGTCTTTCCGAGCAAACGGCAAGAGGAATCGCGCGATGGCCCAGGCCTCATCATGGGATTCGGTCTGTCGAAGCTGACGCACCAGCGCTTTTCGGCCGCGAGCCGTCTGTCCCAGCTTCTCCATCACCTCGCGTCGAAAGGCTGCATCCGGATGGTGCAGCGATTCGACAAGGGCATCGACGACTTCTGTATGATCGAGGTGCCCGACTTTGCTGACCGCCAAGCGCCGGGCGGCCACGTCGGGCGCTCGGAGCAGGGACACAAAACCGGGGATGAGCTTGTCGTTGAGGGGCAAGCGGTCGAGGATCATCAGGGCGGGGGCAGCTACCTGAAATTCGGCGTCGGCGGCGCATTGAAACAGCTTGTCTCGTTCATCCTTGCTGGGAGCTTTGATCCATTGTCCCAGCGATTGGAGGGCGGCCGCCCGGGCCTCGGGAGGATGCGGCGGCAAAACCCTCGCCCAAAGCAGAGGCGCGAGACGCTCATCGTTCAAGAGACCGGCCAAGCGCATGACGCCGGCTTCGGCATGGGGCATGAGTTTGTTTCTTTTGCCCATGCCCAGCTGCAACAGTGTTTTGGTCAGGTGTTCTCTCTGGGCAGGGTCCAAGGTGGGGATCATGGCGGCGACGGCCGAGACGGCGGATTCAGCGATCATCGGCTCTTTATCGGTGAGGATCTCCAACCCGCTGCTTCGCTGAGTTAATGCCGCACGGGCCAAGGCTGCGGCCAAATATCGCCTCACTCCGGGAACGATCCGGTTCAGCGAT
>CAKZUU010000225.1 GCA_937922175.1 uncultured Gemmataceae bacterium | reverse complement strand
ATGCGGATGGCTTGCTCGAGGTCGCGGATGCCGTCCTCGAATTGCCGCCTCTGCACCCGCATCACGCCGCGGTTGTTGTACAACGCGTACTGGGCATCAAGATTCGGCTCCGGACCGGCATGTTGGATGGCGTCAAGCGCTTCCTGGAAGTCATTTTCGGCGGCCTGAAATTCTTGCGCAGCCGTCACGTCATCACCGGCCGATCGGGCTAACTGACCCCCGGCATAACCGCGCATCATCAGAATCCACGCCCGAGTGGCCTCATCGCGATTGGCTGCGAGACAGGCCGTCAGGTGGGCGCGAGCCAAGTCAGGACGCCCGTTTCGTAATTGACACAACGCTAAAAAATATCGCGCCCAAAAATGGCTCGGCTCGGCACGAAGGACGGATTCGAATGCGGCAATCGCCCGATCAATTTCACCTTGCTTGTAGTATTCATCCCCCAACAGATAGTTGTCTAAGACGGAGCGTGTCTCGCGGGAAGGAACAGTTGCGACAGACTTGTTGACCTGCTCGCTTCCCAGCGTTCGCTGGTAACGGCTTTGGCGGAGGAAAAACGCATGGGTGGGATGGTCGGGACATCCAAGAGTCGCGGCCCGGTCCATCAGTCGCAACGATTCGCGCAAGCGATCGTGATACGACTCCTCAGTTTGCCCCAACAGCGGTTGAGCTTGCGCTTCCGCCATCGCCAGCAGCAACTCGTAACACCCAGCGGCGATTTCGTGACTCTCAGCGGCAGTGAAACCTGGGGGCAGACTCAGCGGCTCGGAGTCCGTAACGTTGACCCCCACCGAGTTCAAGGCTGTCTCGATTTTCTTCAATGTAGCGGCCTGTTGCGCCGCCGACCCATTTCCTGACGATCGGGCAGCCTGCAGCAGGGCTTCGTCGCGGAGCCGCCCAAACTGGGTATAAACCTCCAGAGCATTCAGTCTCTGCTGGGTTTCCTCCCTTAGGGAACTCACTTCGGCGAACTCGTCCGCGAGGTCCGGCTTGGATTGCAGCAATTGAGATGCTTGCTCAAATTGGAAGTGGGCCGATTTCCAATCTCCTCGCGCGATCGCTTCCTTGCCCTGCTGCAGGCTTTCATTAACTCGGTCACGAATGGCGGCTGTCTCGCGTCGGTCCGCCAAGTGAGAGTGGATGAGATAAGCGACGCCGCCGAAAATCCCCAGCATACCCACGAAAACAAGGGCCGCGGTTGATGGATGACGACGAATCCAGCGTGCCCAACGCTCCCAGGGCCGAACCGGTCGTGCCCGGACTGGCTCATCGTTGATGAATCGGAGCAGGTCATCCGCGAGGTCCGCCGCCGAGGCATATCGGCGGTTGGGTTCCTTCTGCAAGCATTTCAAGCAGATCGTTTCAATGTCCTTGGGCAACCGGGGAATGAGGCGGCGAGGTGGAACGGGTTCGTCTCGAACCACCATCATCACCGTCTCCACAGGCGTGGGTGCCTGGAACGGCGGACGACCCACGATCAGGCGATACAGCACGGCGCCCAACGAATAAATGTCGGCGGCGGGACCAACATTTTTCGTCCGCCCGTCTGCCTGTTCCGGCGCCATGTAGCTGGGCGTTCCCATGATCGCGCCGGTCTGGGTGACGCCGCTGCTGCCCTCGATTTTCTTCGCTAGCCCGAAGTCGGTGATCTTGGGCGTGCCATCCGCCGTCATCAGCACGTTGTCCGGCTTCAGGTCGCGGTGAATGATGCCTCGCTCGTGAGCATAATGCATCGCTCGGGCCATCGCCTCGACGACGCGGGCCGCCTCGCGTGGCGGCAACGGATGCTCCTTGACCCGATCCGTCAGAGAGCCGCCGTCCATGAATTCGAGCGTGAAATACGGCAGACCGTTGTGCCGACCGATCTCATAAATCTGGACGATGTTGGGATGCTGCAAGGCCGCAACGGCCTCCGCCTCCATCAGAAATCGAGCCAGCTCAGCCTGCGAGGCGTGCCCGCCGGTGAGAACCATTTTTAAGGCAACGACTCGATTCAGTCGCTTCTGCCGCGCCTTGTAAACGACCCCCATGCCGCCGCGGCCTAATTCGCCGAGCAATTCATAACCGGGCACAAACTCCGTTTGCCGCTCGCCTCCCGCTCCGTTCTCACCCCTCTGGGCGGTTTGCGACGCCTCGACCTCATCCGCAAAAAGAAAGCCGACCGTCGCATCCTCGACAAATCGGCGCGGCGTTTTTGCCGCTGGATCGTTCAGACTGAAATCCGTCGCCTCTCCAGCGAGCGAAGGCGACGCTTCGTCCGCCAGGCTACCCCCAGGCATCTCCATCGTCATGTCGGGGTTCGTGCCGGCTCGTTCTGCGGGAAGAGCAATGGTCGCATCCGTCGGCGGAGGGGTAAGGCTTATTCGCGTGCCGAGTCTTTTCGCAGCCTGCTGGCCCTGCTCTTGTGGTGCTAAGTCGATCGTCGCGTCACTCGTCGTCGAGCCTGTGGCCGGCTGAAGCGGGATCTCTAAGCTGGAGTCCGCCACGATCGTGCCGTCCTCCACCGCACGAGAGGGCGTCTCTGGCTTCAACGAGAGGTCGGTGGTCGGCTCTTCGGAGGGCATGAATGAACCCTAAATCGATCCCGCCGAAACGTTTCGCATCCTCTGACTGATTATGATCAATCTGACGGGTTTTCTCAATATTCTATCGGCGACGTCGTTGTTCTTCCATAGCGGTCCCTATAGTCGTGGACGAAGCATCGGCTCAATGGTTCCCTTGTTCGGCGAACTTTTCTCTCGCGGGGGGCCGGTTTCACATGTCGTTGACACATTGGCTTGTGGCGTTAGGATGGTGAGCATGAAACCACCAACGGTTTGGATCAACAAGTACCTCAGCAACACGTGGGAGATCATCGCACAACTGCGAAAAGACCGGCACCCGAGTGAATTCCATATCCTTGCGACGCATCCCTCGCCGCATGACCTCAGTCGCGAATCGGCCGATCTCTTTCTGACGGAGCCTGTCGGATTGTCAGATGATGAGTACCTTTCCTGGTGTTTACAATTTGCTGCTTCTCATGATGTCAAAGTGTTTATTCCCGGACGCAAATTATTGCCCCTCGTCGCGGCGTCCGATCGTTTCGTCGCTTCGGGGACCAAAATCCTCGCCGCCGCTGGGGCCGCCGAATTGAACATCCTCTCGAACAAGATTGCAACCTACTCCTGTCTGCAACGGGTGATCAGCTCAATTCCCGAGTTCCTCGTCGCTCGGAGCCTTACCGAGTTTGTCGATGCCGTCCGATGCCTCAGCGCGAGACATCGACGGGTATGTTTCAAACCAGCTTGCTCCGTTTATGGCATCGGCTTTTACATTCTGGATGAGGTCGGCTTTGCTTCAGGACCTCGCCACATTCGCTTGGATCAAGCCCTCCGACGGTTGGAACGTCGCCCTCAATTTCCACCACATTTGGTGATGGAATACCTTCCCGGTCCCGAACGCAGCGTGGATTGTTTGGCGCATCAGGGCACCTTGGTCCGATGCGTTGTGCGCCGAAAAGCGAATCATGTGCAACGGATCGAACAGCATCCTCAAATTGAGACGATCGTCGATGCCTTGACTGGGAAGTTTCGCCTCAATGGAGTCTTCAATGTTCAGTTCCGCAACGCCCGCGGAATCCCCTATTTACTTGAGGTCAATCCACGGATGTCCGGAGGGTTGGCCATGGCTCATCGGGCAGGCGTCAACCTGCTCTTATGGGCGATCAGGCTGGCGATCGGCTCCGCTAAGCCTGAACAAGTTCCGCGACCGGCGACGGACCTCATCGTACCTCAGCTTTCTCCGTACATGTCGAGCCGACGATGAACCATATCGTTGATCTGAGATCGGGTCGTCTGAAACTGACGGTGGACTCGACCGACTACCCCCTCGAACAGCTTTGCGGGTTCGGTTGCCGCCTGAATCGGCGTCGCCCCTTCGTGATTGTCAGCCGCGTCTTGGGCAAACATATTCCCGTTCGACCTGGCCGTATGGCGATAATCCATCACTCTCTGGCAGTCAAACTGCCTAAGCTCCCTGGGCCGGTCGCCTTCATCGCCCTTGCCGAAACGGCCGTTGGCTTGGGGCAGGGTGTTTTTGACCAATGGTTGCAATTGACCTCACGGGAGGATGCGGTCTTCCTGCATTCAACCCGTTACCGCCTCGCTCGTCCACTCGCTCTCTCCTTCTCCGAAACTCACAGTCATGCCCCGCAACACTTTCTGTATGAGCCATGTGATACAATTTGCCGGCAGCTTTTCAGAACGGCTCAAACCCTCGTCTTGATCGACGATGAACTTACGACGGGACGAACATTGCTCAATCTGGCAGGTCGATACCTGTGTATCAATCACCGGGTCCAGCAGATCATCTTCGTCTGTATCACCGACTGGCTCGGCTCACGTCGGGCGCTTCTTCAACGCGAATTGGGTGTCCCCGTCACTCTCGTGAGTTTGGTACGTGGCTCCTTGGAGTTCATCGAGAATCCCAATTTCGACCTGGCCGATAACCAAGCTCGTGAAGACCGCCCATCGATGGCCGAATTTCAACTACCCAGCCATTTTGGCCGACTCGGCGTTCATGGACCGACCAACATCGACCCTCGTTTCTACCGCGACCTCCTCCCGCTTCTGTCGGGACGGCGGGTGCTGGTCTTGGGCACGGGCGAATTTACTCATCTACCTTACCTACTCGCCGCTGCGTTAGAACGTCTGGGTTATGATGTACTTTTTCAATCAACGACACGCTCTCCCCTATTGGAGGGCGATTCACTCGGTACGAAACTCGAGTTTCGGGATAACTACGGCGAGGGAATTCCAAATTATTTATATAATGC